>JAISPO010000015.1 GCA_031274855.1 Zoogloeaceae bacterium
GAATCGGTTTTGTTGATGTGCTGCCCGCCCGCGCCGGATGCGCGAAAGGTGTCGATCCGCAGGTCAGCCGGATTGATGTCCACCTGAATCGAATCATCGACTTCGGGGGAGACGAACACCGACGAGAAACTGGTATGGCGGCGCGCGTTGGAGTCGAAAGGCGATTTGCGCACCAGCCGGTGAATGCCGGTTTCCGTGCGCAGATAGCCGTAGGCGTAATCGCCCGTGACTTTGATGGCGGCGGTTTTGATACCAGCGACTTCGCCCTCAGATTCTTCCAGCACTTCGACGGTGAAGCCCTTGCGCTCGCAGTAACGCAGGTACATGCGCAGCAGCATGGCGGCCCAGTCTTGCGCCTCGGTGCCGCCCGCGCCGGCCTGAATATCGACGAAGCAGTTGTTCGGATCGGCGGGGTTGGCGAACATGCGGCGGAATTCGATTTCCGCAACATGCCGCTCGGTACCGGCCAGATCGCTTTCGACGGCGGCCACTGTTTCCTCGTCAGCCTCGGCGCGCGCCATCTCGAACAAATCGCCGGTGTCGCCCAGTTCTCTGGTGATGTCGCGCAGATTGACCACTACGCTTTCGAGGGCCTTTTTTTCCTTGCCGAGCGCCTGGCCGCGCTCCGCGTCGTTCCAGAGGGCGGGGTCTTCGAGTTCCCGATTGACTTCTTCGAGCTTCAACGCCTTGGCGTCGAAGTCAAAGATACCTCCGCAGTTCGGCCGCGCGGCGGCTAAGATCGGCGAGACGGCTGGCGATGCTGTTGAGGCGTTCTGCTTCCATGATGGCTTCCTGAAGAATAACTGCTAATTATACCGCTGCGCGGAAATCCTCGATGAGCAGTTGGACGCTGGCAAGGCCGTTCCACTCGTTGATGTCGAGCCGGTAAGCGGCTTCGATACGCGCGGGCGCTGGCTCGGCGAAGTTGAAGCGAATCGCCTCGTAGCGCGAGCGGCCCTGACGCAACGCGAGCTTGAGGTGTTTGTCTTTCAGCAATTTCTGGTTTTCCACTTCGAATACATCCGCGAACACCGGCATCGGAAATGCCTGCCCCCAGATTTCGGCTTGCAGCAGACGGGCGGTGTCGAGGCCGCGGTAGCCTTCTTCCAGTGCCCCATCCGTGACCAGCGTGCGTTGCAAGTCGGCAGGGGAGAGCAGCGCCTGCGCCACGGCTTCAAACTCGGTTTCAAATTCGGCGAGATCGTCTTCCATCAGCGTCAGGCCTGCTGCCGCGGCGTGGCCGCCGAAACGCCGCAGCAGCTTGGGGTGGCGCTTGGCAACCAGATCGAGCGCGTCGCGCAAATGCAGGCCGGCGATGGAACGCCCCGACCCTTTGAGTTCACCGGCGTTGCCGCGGGCAAAGGCGAACGTGGGGCGGTGCAGTTGCTCCCTGACGCGGCCCGCCAGAATGCCAATCACGCCCTGATGCCAATCTGGATCGAACAGCGTCAAACTGGCGCGGTTGCCGGCATCGAGTCCGTCGAGCAGGGTGTTGGCCGCCTCGCGCATGTCGGCCTCGATGACGCGCCGCTCGCGGTTAATGCCGTCGAGCGTTTGGGCGATGTTAAGCGCGCGGCCATTGTCGTCCGTGGTCAGCGCCTCGATGCCGAGCGCCATGTCGGCCAGCCGCCCCGTGGCGTTGATGCGCGGGCCGATGGCGAAGCCGAGATCAAACGCGGCGGCATTGGCCGGAGCGCGGCCCGCGACGGCGAACAGCGCCTTGATGCCCGCCTGCATCCGTCCGGCGCGGATGCGCTGCAAACCCTGCGCGACCAGCACGCGGTTGTTGCGGTCGAGCGGCACGACATCGGCCACAGTGCCGAGCGCCACCAGATCGAGCAAATCGGCGAGATTGGGCTCCTTGCCCACAGCGAAGCTGCCGCGCCGCCGCAACTCGGCGCGCAGCGCGAGCATGACGTAAAACATGACGCCGACGCCCGCGATGGCCTTGCTCGGAAAGCCGCACCCCGGCTGGTTGGGATTGACAATGACATCGGCGGCGGGCAGTTCCGGCGTGGGCAGATGGTGGTCGGTGATGAGCGTGGCAATGCCGAGCCGCTTGGCTTCGGCAACGCCTTCGACGCTGGCGATGCCGTTATCCACGGTGACAATCAAATCGGGTTTTTTCTCCGCCGCCAGCCGGACTACTTCAGGCGACAGGCCGTAGCCGGTATCGAAGCGGTTGGGCACCAGAGAATCAACTGTGGCCCCGAACTGCCGCAAGGCGCGCAGGCCGACCGCGCAGGCGGTGGCGCCGTCGCAATCGTAGTCGGCGACAATCAAAATGCGTTTGCGGGCGGCAATGGCGTCGGCCAGCAGAGTGGCGGCCTCTGCCGCGCCTTTCAACTGATCGGGCGGCAACAGGGTGGCGAGGCCGGTGTCCAACTCGGCCTTGGCCGTGACGCCACGCGCCGCGAAAAGCCGCGCCAGCAGCGGATGCACGCCCGACTGTTCAAGCATCAGGGCGGCGCGGGTCGGCACTGGGCGGGTGATGATGCGCGTCATGGTTCGATATCCGCGAGGTTCTTCGCGGGCCGCCAGAAGCGCCGGAGGCTTAGGCTGGTCGCGGTGGCCTCAAACGCCCGTTCGCCATCGGCGACAAGCGTTAATTGACGCGCTACGCCGCCCGCCGCGCCGGCCAGGGCGGGGGCGAACCAACCCGCTTCCAGTTGCGCCAGCGCCTCCCGCCAGGCCATCGCGTCATGCGCGATGGAGGCGGCGGATAAGTGGCCGAGTTTCACCAGCGTCTTGCCTGACTGCGGAATATGGCGGGCGGGCAATGCGGCCACTTCGCAACCAGCCAGCATGGCAAGGCCGCGCAACACGGGATCATCGGTCAGCACGCGGTCGAAAGCGCGTCGCGCGCCATCCGGCAAGCGGCCCTGGCCCCAAGGCCAGAGATGATTGACCGTGATATGTCCCACTTCAATACGCCGCTGGTTGACCTCGTGAGTGTGCAGCAAGGTTTGCGCTTCGGCCAAGCGGCGACGCCATTCCGCGCCATCCGCACCGCTTGGCAGCGCGGGATCAACGGCGCGGCCAACGGCGGCAGGCAACGGTTTGGTTTCGATGCGGGCGGGCTGCGCGAGACGCAAATGCCAGCGTCCGGCGGCAGTGGCGAGCAGTTCGCCGAAATCGGAAAACAGCGGCGCGATGGCCTCGCGCAGCGCGGCGTCCTCTTCCGCGTTCAAAGCCAGTGCCGTTGGCGCATCGGCAATCAGCGCCCATTCCCGCAAGCGCAAATGCACGGGGTCGAGGCAAATCCAGTTGTGATTGTCCGGCTGGCTGCCATCGCCCAACAGACGCAGCGCGGCGGCGGGCAGCGGGGCGGTAATGCCGAATGTTTCGGCCAGCCAGCCGTCTTCGCCGGTCAGCGGGCGCAGGCGGGCGCGGCCAAGCAGCCTGCCCAGCGACGGCAGGGGCAGGTCGAAGGTGGTATCGCGCAGAATCTCGCGCGGCCAGAGCAGGGCAGGCACGAGCAGAGTGAGAGGCATGGCGCATGTTAACATGCGCCCCATGCGTTACGAATTCTGGGTCGGGCTTCGCTATACACGCGCCAAGCGCCGCAACCATTTCATTTCCTTCATTTCGCTGATTTCCATGCTCGGCATTGGACTGGGCGTTGCTGCCCTGATTGTCGTGCTGTCGGTGATGAACGGTTTTCAGAAGGAGTTGCGCACACGCATTCTCGGCGTTGTTTCGCATGTGCAAATCATCGGCGCCGATGGCGAGCTGAATCGCTGGCAGCAGGTGATGGACTCGGTATCCCAACACCCCGAAACACGCGCCGCCGCGCCCTATGTGCAGGCGCAGAGTATGCTCGCGTTCGATCAGCAGGCGCGTGGCGCGGTGGTGCGCGGCATTCTGCCCGCCGCCGAGGAGCAGGTGGCTGATTTCGCCAAGCACATGAAAGTAGGACGGCTGGAGGCGCTCGCCGAAGGCGAATTCAACATCATATTGGGCGTCGATCTGGCGCGCGCGCTCGGCGTTGGCGCCGGTGACAAAGTGACCGTGATCGCGCCGCAGGCGCTGGTGACACCGGCGGCAATCCTGCCGCGCCTCAAGCAGTTCAAGGTCAGCGGCATTTTCGATGTCGGCATGTCCGAGTTCGATTCCGGCCTCGCGCTCGTCAATCTGCGCGATGCGCAAAAGTTCTATCGTCTGGATGATCGCGTCAGCGGTGTGCGTCTGCGGGTGGATGATCTTTTTTCCGCGCCGCGCATTGGCCGCGAACTGCTGCACTACATTGATGCGGATGCTTATGTCACCGACTGGACGCGCAGCCACGCCAATTTCTTCCGCGCTGTGCAGATCGAAAAGAACATGATGTTTTTGATCCTGCTGCTGATTGTCGCCGTCGCCGCGTTCAACCTCGTTTCGACACTGGTGATGGCTGTTACCGACAAACAGGCCGACATCGCCATTCTGCGCACGCTGGGGGCAAGCCCCGGCAGCATCATGCAGATGTTCATTGTTCAAGGCGCGATGATCGGCGTTATCGGCGTGCTGGCGGGCGTTGCCGGCGGCGTTGCGCTGGCGCTCAACATCGACACCGTGGTGCCATTCATTCAGCGGGTGTTCGGCATCCAGTTCCTCGACAAGAGCGTGTACTACATCACCGATCTGCCCTCCGACCTGCACTGGAATGATGTCGGCATCATCACTGCCGTTTCCTTCCTGCTGACGCTGGCTGCGACCCTGTACCCGAGTTGGCGCGCCGCGCGCGTCAATCCTGCCGAGGCGCTGCGCTATGAGTGACGCCATCCTCGCCTGCGCCGGTTTGCAAAAAACCTTTATTCAGGGCGATCTCAACGTGCCCGTGCTGCATGGCGTGAACTTCGCGGTGGCTGCGGGCGAGCGCGTTGCCATCGTCGGCGCCAGCGGTTCGGGCAAGAGTACGCTTTTGCATCTGCTCGGCGGCCTTGATGCGCCGACGGCCGGCAGCGTCACCCTCAACGGGCGCGGCCTTGCCAACATGAGCGACGCCGAACGCGGCCGTCTGCGCAACGAAAGTCTGGGCTTCGTCTACCAGTTCCATCACCTGCTGCCCGAATTCACGGCAGTCGAAAATGTCGCCATGCCCCTGCGCATCCGGCGCATGAGCAAAGCGGCCGCCGAAGCGCAAGCCGCCGAAATGCTGGAAAAAGTCGGGCTGGGCCAGCGCCTGCGCCATCGCCCCGGCGAACTCTCCGGCGGCGAGCGTCAGCGCACCGCCATCGCGCGCGCGCTGGTTACGCGGCCAGCCTGCGTCCTCGCCGACGAACCCACCGGTAACCTCGACCGCCAAACCGCCAGCGAAGTATTCAACCTGATGCTCAACCTGAACTCCGGCGCGGCGCTGGTCATCGTCACCCACGACCCCGAACTCGCTGCCCGCGCCGACCGCGTACTCACCCTGCGCGACGGGACGCTCAGGTAACAGGGTTCAGGGTACAGGCTTCAGGTTTCAGTCCCTCCCACCAGTTGATCCAGCAGCGCGATGAAATCGCTGCGCGGAATCGGCCGGGCGCCGAGAGAGGCGAGATGCGCGGTTTCCATTTGACAGTCGATGATGCCGAATCCCTGACTTTGCAGGTGACGGCACAGGTGGACGAGCGCAATTTTCGAGGCGTCGGCCTGCCGCGAGAACATGGATTCGCCATAGAACGCCCGCCCCAGCGCCATGCCGTAAAGCCCGCCCGCCAGCCTGCCGTCCAGCCATACTTCGACGCTGTGCGTGTAACCGAGTTCGTGCAGTTTGCCGTAAGCGGATTGCATCTCGGCGGTAATCCATGTGCCATGCTGACCGGGACGCGAAGCGGCGGCGCAGGCGGCCATGACTTGCCCGAAAGCGGTATCGAATGTCACCTCGTAAGGCTTGTTGCGCAGCGCCTTGGCGAGCGAGCGGGAAATTTTCAACTCGGCCGGAAACAGCGCCATGCGCGGGTCGGGGCTCCACCAGAGAATCGGCTCTCCGGCCGAATACCAGGGGAAAATGCCGCGCCGGTAAGCGGCCAGAAGGCGCGCGGGCGACAGGTCGCCGCCCGCGGCCAGCAGGCCGTTGGGTTCGGCCAGCGCCTGTTCGACGGGCGGGAAGACGGGTTCCGGTGGCAGCCAGGGGATCATGCCCGCTACGCTACCACGAAGACAGGGAGATTAAAAAACAAGACGCAGGCCGCGGCTAAGGCGTACCATGCTGCAAAACAGACGATAAACAAACATATAATCAAGATTTGACCGCAGACCCAAGGGAGCCGCATGTCATCCGCAGCGCCGTTCAAGGCTTTTCTCATCCAGCAGGAAGCGGACAAAGTCGTCAGTGGCTTTGTCAATATGACGGCAAGCGATCTCGACGCGGGAGAGGTGACGATTCGCGTTGCCTATTCGAGCGTTAATTACAAAGATGCGCTGGCGGCCACCGGCGCCGGCCGTGTCATCCGCCGCTTTCCCTGCGTGGGCGGCATTGATCTGTCGGGCAC
>JAISPO010000028.1 GCA_031274855.1 Zoogloeaceae bacterium
CTCGTCAAACCCTTTGCCTTTGCGCTTGATCCTGAGACCGCGCATGAATTGTCGATCCGCGGGATGGCCGGATTGCAGAAACTCGGGCTGGTTTCCGCTTACAACCCGCTGCGTGCCGCGCCGGTCACGGTCATGGGGCTGGATTTTCCGAATCGCGTCGGGCTGGCAGCGGGGCTGGATAAAAACGGTCAGGCCATCGACGTTCTGGCGGGTTGGGGTTTCGGCTTTATTGAAATCGGCACTGTCACGCCGCGGCCGCAGCCGGGCAACCCTCGGCCACGCCTGTTCCGCCTGCCGCAAGCGCAAGCCGTCATCAACCGGATGGGCTTCAACAACCACGGCGTCGACGCCTTGATCGCCAATGTTCAGGCGGCGCGATACAAGGGCATTCTCGGCATTAACATCGGCAAAAATTTCGATACGCCCATCGAAAAAGCCGCCGGTGATTATCTGGCCTGTCTCGACAAAGTTTATGCGCACGCCGCTTATGTCGCCGTCAACATTTCCAGCCCGAACACCCAGAACCTGCGGCAGTTGCAGGGCGCATCCGAACTCGACGCGCTGCTCGGCGCGCTGAAAACCCGCCAGACTGAACTGGCGCAACGCCACGGCAAATACGTCCCGCTTGCGCTGAAAATCGCTCCCGATCTCGACGATGCCCAAATCGCCGATATCGCCGACGCCCTGCGGCGTCACCGGATCGACGCCGTCATCGCCACCAACACTACCCTGTCGCGCACGGGCGTGGAAAATCTGCCGCTTGGCAACGAGACCGGCGGGCTTTCCGGCGCGCCGCTGTTTGAAAAATCGACCGAGGTATTGCGGCGGCTGTCCGCCGCGCTGGCCGGTGAAGTGCCCATCATCGCCGCAGGCGGAATCACCGATGGAGAAAAGGCGCTGGCCAAACTGGAAGCAGGCGCGTCCCTCGTGCAAATCTATTCAGGCTTGGTCTATCGCGGCCCTGCGCTGGTTACGGAATGCGCCAAGGCTTGCGAACAGCTCGGAGTAACCTGATTCCCTTCGTGGGTAAAACACCTTAAAACCACCCTATAATTAAGAGGTTTCGCAGCACTGACTGGAAGCAGTGCGCCCATCAGGACCATGACTAGCTATCTGTTTATCATCCTCAGCGCCGTTCTCGTCAATAACGTCGTCTTTGTCCGCATCCTCGGCCTGTGCCCGTTTATGGGGGTTTCGAAGAAGCTCGAAACTGCCGTCGGCATGGGGGCGGCGACGACTTTTGTGCTTACGCTCGGTTGCGGCACCAGTTATGTCATTGATAGCTGGCTTTTGATTCCCAACGGTCTCGAATATCTGCGCACGCTGGCGTTCATCGTCACCATCGCGGCCATTGTCCAGTTGACCGAACTCATTATTCAGAAAACCAGTCCGGTGCTGCATCAGGTACTCGGTATTTATCTGCCGCTCATCACGACCAACTGCGCGGTACTCGGCATTCCGCTGCTCAATATCGCCCAGAGGCACGACTTCGTCGAATCCCTGTTGTTCGGCTTCGGCAGTTCAGTGGGCTTTACGCTGGCGATGATTCTGTTCGCGGGTTTGCGCGAGCGGCTGGAAGGCGCGGATATTCCCAAGAACTTTCGCGGCACCGCCATCGGCTTCATTACCGCGGGCATTATGAGTTTGGCCTTCATGGGTTTTGCCGGACTGGACAAGTACAAGTAAGCGATGATTGCCGCCCTTCTCGTTGCTCTTCTCGTCATGGCGCTCGGCGCCGTTATTCTTGGCGCTACGCTCGGTTACGCGGCCGTCAAGTTTCGCGTCGAGGGCGACCCGCTGGTCGAAAAAATCGACAGCATCCTGCCGCAAACGCAGTGCGGCCAATGCGGTTTTCCGGGCTGCAAGGGTTATGCGGAAGCCGTCGCCAGAGGCGAGGCCGAAATCAACTGCTGCCCCCCGGGGGGCGAGGAAGGCATCCGCAAGCTGGCCGATTTGCTTGGCCGCGAATTCAAGCCATTCTCCGACGGGTTCAACATCGAGAAGCCCAAAAGCACGGCCATCATCGACGAGCAGACCTGCATCGGCTGCACGCTTTGCATTCAGGCTTGTCCGGTCGATGCCATCGTCGGCGCGGCCAAGCAGATGCACACCATCATTGCCGGTCAGTGCACGGGCTGCGAACTTTGTCTGCCGCCCTGTCCGGTGAATTGCATCGCCATGGTTCCCATTACCGAAAACGTCGTCACATGGAAGTGGAAGTATCCGGCCTTCAGCATCGGGAAGGCGGCCTGACATGAGCTTGCGCAAACTTTTCAACTTCCACGGCGGCGTCAAGCCCGCCTATAACAAGGAAGCCTCGATCCAACTGCCGATTGCCGCCGCGCCGCTGCCGCCGGAATTGGTCATCCCCTTGCATCAGAGCATCGGCGGCACGCCGCGTCCGCTGGTGTCGGCAGGCGAGCATGTCAGGAAGGGTCAGCTCATCGGCGCGCCGGACGGCTATGTGTCGTCTGCGGTACATGCGAGCACTTCGGGGACGGTCAAGGCTGTCGAACTGCGCCTGATGCCGCATACCTCCGGCCTTTCGGCGTTTTGCGTCGTCATCGAGCCGGACGGCAAGGATGAATGGGGCGATCTCGCGCCCGTCCCCTGGCGTTCCATGAACTCGGACGAGGTGCGCGGCGCCTTGCGCGATGCCGGTGTGGTGGGCTTGGGCGGCGCGGTGTTTCCGTCCTATCTCAAGGCCAATGCGGGCAAGCAGGGACATCTCAATACGCTGGTCATCAACGGGGCCGAGTGCGAACCCTACATCACCTGCGACGACATGCAGATGCGCGAGCAGGGAGAAATCGTCGTACGCGGCGCGGCCATCCTGCGCGATCTGACCAAGGCCAGACAGGTGCTGATCGGCATCGAGAACAACAAGCCGGAAGCCATCGCCGCCATGCAGGCCGCGATCAAGGCCACCGGCGAAACGAACATCGAGGCGGTGACAATACCGACCCGCTACCCTGCCGGCGGGGCCAAGCAACTGATTCGCGTGCTGACCGGCATTGAAGTTCCCCACGGCACGCGCTCGACCGACTACGGCGTGCAGTGCTTCAACACCGGCACGGCCTACGCGATTTACGAGGCGCTTGAGCTTGGCCGCCCGCTCATTTCGCGCATTGTCACCGTGGCCGGTAATGTCGAGACGGCGCGTAACTATGAGGTGCGTTTCGGTACGCCGATGCGCGATGTGATTGCGCTATCGAAAGCCAAGCCTGATACCGACCGCATCATCATGGGCGGCCCGATGATGGGCTACCGGATGCCCAGCGATTCGGTGCCGGTGGTCAAGGCCACCAACTGCATTCTGGTTGGCTCGCCTGCGCTGTTCCCGCCACCGCCGCCGGAAATGCCCTGCATCCGTTGCGGCGAATGCGCGCGCGCCTGTCCGACCGATCTGCAACCTTTCGAGATGTACTGGTTCAGCCGCGCCCGCCTTTTCGAAAAGGCCGAGGCCTACCATCTGGCCGATTGCATCGAGTGCGGCTGCTGCGCTTTTGTTTGTCCGGCGCGCATTCCGCTGGTCGATTATTTCCGCTTCGCCAAGAGCGAAGTCTGGGCGCGGGAGACTGAAAAGGACGCCGCCGATCAAGCCCGTCAGCGTTACGAATTCCGGCTGGAACGCGAGGAGCGGGACAAACAGGAAAAGGCGGCTAGGCTCGCCGCCAAGGCCGCCGAAACCAAGGCCAAGCTGGCGCAGGCCGGCAGCGGCGACGCGGCGTTGATCGCCGCCGCCGCTGCGCGAACTCAGGAAGCCGAGGGAAAATCCAATGCTGAATAACTCGCCTTTCGTCCGCAAACCGGCCAGTGTCCAGACTGTCATGCTCAAGGTGCTGGCCGCGTTGCTGCCGGGCATCGCCGCCTATGTCTGGTTCTTTGGCGCGGCCATTCTCATCCAGATCGCGCTGGCCTCGGCGACCGCGCTGGCCGCCGAAGCCGTCATGCTCGCCATTCGCGGCAAGCCGCTCCGCCAATATCTGACCGACGGCAGCGCCCTCGTCACCGCCTGGCTGATCGCCCTCACCTTCCCATCCATCGCGCCTTGGTGGCTGACGGTGCTGGGCGTATTGATCGCCATTATCGTTGGCAAGCACCTCTACGGCGGGCTGGGGCAAAACCCGTTCAATCCGGCGATGCTCGCCTTCTGCGTAATGATCGTGGCTTATCCGCAGTTGATGTCGCAGTGGCCCGC
>JAISPO010000035.1 GCA_031274855.1 Zoogloeaceae bacterium
ATTTGATCCAGCCCCACAAAAGCGCCGCCGCAAATGAACAGCACATCGGTGGTATCGAGATAGCGGCCATCGCGCAGCTTGACCGGCGCCCCCTCCATGATTTTCAGCAGCGCATTCTGCACCGCCTCGCCGCTGGCGCCGCGGCCCTGACTGCTGATCGCCTTGAGCTTGTCCACCTCGTCGATAAAGACGATGCCGCGCCGGGCGCGTTCCATGTTGTCACCGGCTTTTTCGACCAGCCGCACCAGCATCGCTTCGATTTCGTCGCCGACGTATTCCGTCTGCGCCAGCGATGGCGCGTCGGCAGTCACGAACGGCACCTGCAACACGCGCGACAGCGTTTCGCACATCAGCGTCTTGCCGGTGCCCGTCGGCCCGATCAACAGCACGTTGCTCTTGGTGATGGTGCCTGTGTCGAGCCGCGCGCGGCCGATCTTCCGGTAGTGGGCATAAACGGCCACCGCCAGCGCCTTCTTGGCCTCGTCCTGACCGATCACATACTGATTGAGATATTGGACGATGGCGCTCGGCGTCAAACCGGCCGGCAGCGTCGAAGAAATGATGTCATCAGCCATTAGAACTTCTCCCCTTCCTGCAAATAACGCCACTGACCGAGCGGCAAATCGCCCAGCCGCACGCGACCGATGCGCACGCGCTTGAGGCCGCTAACGCACAAGCCGACCAGCTCGCACATCCGGCGAATCTGGCGCTTGCGCCCTTCCTTGAGGATAAAACGCAGCTGATCCTCGTTCAATCGCTCCACCCGCGCCGGACGCAGTTGCTTGCCATCCAGCGCCAAACCATGATTCAGCAGACCCAGGCCGCGCTCGTCCAGTTGCCCCTCGACGCGCACCAGATATTCCTTCTCGACCGCCGAATCCTCGCCGATCAACTGCCGCGCGACGCGGCCATCCTGCGTCAGCACCAGCAGCCCCGTGGAGTCGATATCGAGCCGCCCCGCCGGTGCCAGCCCCTTCAAATGCGCGGGCTGGAAGCGCCAGCCGCGATCTTCGCCCCATTGCGTCTTCGCGCCCACCAGCACCACTGCCGGTTGATGGCCATCCTCAGCCTGACCGGAAACGTAACCGATTGGCTTGTGCAGCAAAATGGTCGCCTGACTCGCCTGCTCGGCCTTTGCCGCGCCAGCCAGCGTAATCGTCGCCTCCGGCGCAACGCGCGTGCCAAGCTGCGTAACGCGCTCGCCATTCACGAACACCAGTCCCCGCTCGATATAAGCATCCGCCTCGCGGCGCGAACAAAGACCGCGCTCGGCCATCAGTTTCGAAATTCGTACACCCTGCGTATCATTCATGGTTACCGATTCTACTGCCCCCACATGCTCAGCTACCGCCACGCCTTCCACGCCGGCAACCACGCCGACGTTCTCAAGCACTGCATTCTGGTGCAACTGCTGCGTTACCTCAACCAGAAAGACAAACCCTACTGGTTCATCGACACACATGCCGGCGCGGGCCGCTACCTGCTCGATTCGGAATACGCGACGAAGAACGCCGAATTTGCGGGCGGCATCGGCCAACTCTGGAACCGCACCGATCTGCCGCCGCTGCTTGCCGATTACGTCGCTCAAGTGCGCGGCATGAATTCGGATGGCCGCCTGCGCCATTATCCCGGCTCACCCTGGCTGGCTTACGAATTAATGCGGCCCGATGACCGCCTGCGCCTGTTTGAACTGCACGGCACCGATGTCCGCCTGCTGGAAAAAACCTTCGCCAAAGCCGGTAGCCGCGTCGCCATCCATCAGGCCGACGGCTTCGCCGAAATCAAATCGGTGCTGCCGCCCCCGCCGCGGCGCGCGCTGGTACTGATTGATCCGGCCTACGAGGACAAACGCGACTACCTGCGCGTCATCGCCACACTGAAAGAGGCGCTCAACCGCTTCGCCATCGGCACCTATGCCCTCTGGTATCCGCAGTTGCAGCGCGGCGACGCCCGCGAACTGCCCAACAAACTCGCCAAGCTCGCCCCGAAGTGGCTGGATGTCCGCCTGACGGTACAAGCGCCGGACGCCAACGGATTTGGCATGCACGGCAGCGGCATGTTCATCATCAACCCGCCCTGGACGCTGGCAGAGCAACTACGGCAAACGCTGCCCTTCCTCATTAACGCGCTCGCCATCGACGCTGCGGCCAGCTATTCAATCGACGCGCCTGCTTAGCGGCCTTGCCCTCCCCTTCAAGGGGAAGCCAAATCCCGAAATTCCCTCCTCTTTAATGGTCGTCATGAAGAACCGTTTCGTAGTTCTGGCCGCCGTAGAAGATGCCGATGATGGAAACCAGATCGGCGTCGACGTCGAAGGCAATTACGGTTCGCTTCCTGTAATGGGTGATACGCAGGCCGGGGCGGATATCATCGCGCAGGGTACCGCGCTGAGGGAAGGTACACAGGCTCTCGCAGTAGCTGACGATGGCCTCGGTATAACGCGCAGCAGTTACAGGAGATGCGGCTTCAGCGATGTAGTGGAATAACTCCGCAAGCTGTTCCTGCGCTTCGGGGCTGAAAACAACGCGGTAGTTCATCGCGCCTTGGCAAGTTCCGCCGCCAGACGGGTACGGACTTCGCCAACAGAAACAGCGCGGGATGGATGGGCCTTCAAGGCGTCATAGGCGGGGCCGACCTGACTGTGCAGCCAGTTTTCCACGGCGCGATCCCGCGCTATTAGCGCCCGCAGGCCATCCCGAATCACTTCGCTTTCGCTGGCGTACTCGCCAAGCTGTACCTTGGCCCTGATCGCGTCGGCCATTTCATTGGGCAGCGTAATGCTCATTTGCTGAGTGGTCCGCATGGTCGATTCCTTCGCTCTAAATAGGATTCAATCCTATCATCAAACCCTGTAAAAGTGTCTACCGCAGGAGCCTCTGAACAAATCCTGTTTTGTCATTCTCTACATACCACATGGATTCTGCGACTCCGCTTCGCTTCGCGCAGAATGACGGATGGAATCGGCAGTACAGTACTGCATACATCTTGATATATGCCTGCTCTGGGTATATCCTAAGGTATATACCAACTTCTCTATTGGAGGGGAATCGTGAACCACGTCCAAGTTGCCAAGTTGTTCATCAATGGCCGCAGTCAAGCGGTTCGCTTGCCTGCCGCCTATCGCTTTACCGAGAAGGAGGTTTTCATCCGCCAAGATCAGGAGACCGGTGACGTCATCCTGTCCCGGAAGCCTGCCACGTGGGATGACTTCTTTGCGGCACTCAAGGGTGCCAAGGTGCCTGCCGATTTTCTGGATGCTGCCGAGCGCAACCAGGGTACGCAGGATCGTAATCCTTTTGCGGGATGGCGCGAATGAAGCAGTACATGCTTGATACAAACACGGTCAGCCATCTCATCAAAAACCACCCCGCCGTCTCTCGACGGATTACTGAAGTGCCGATGACTGCGCTGTGTATTTCCGCAATCACCGGAGGCGAACTGATGTTCGGCTTGGCGAAGACGCCAAGCGCCAAACGTCTTCATCATGCCGTCATGGAACTTCTGCGGCGCGTGGATGTGCT
>JAISPO010000038.1 GCA_031274855.1 Zoogloeaceae bacterium
GCGCGCAGGGCCAGCGAATTCGGCAGATATTCCTTGATCGCCACCGGCGCGCCGTCCTCGTCGTAGGCCAGATAGACGATGGAAAAGCCGCCCAGCGAAAGCTGCCGCTCAATGCGGTAGCGATCAAGCTGGAAGCCGGACGGCAATGGAGTATTGACTTGTGGTGTCGGCATGATTGTTATACTGCGCCGCATTGTAGGCCCGATGCGGCATACTGTGCGCATCGATAAGATTTCTTCGGGTGCCCCGCCATGATCCAAAGCATGACCGGTTATGCAGTCGGCAACTGTACCGTCGGCAACGCGACCATCCATCTGGAACTGAAAAGCGTCAATTCGCGCTTTCTGGATTTGATTTTTCGCGCTGGCGAAGAATTGCGCTTTCTGGAAATGCCCTTGCGCGAGGCGCTCACCGCCCGCATCCAGCGCGGCAAGCTGGAATGCCGCCTCAATCTGGCGAGCCGGTTCGACAGCGCGGCGCAAGAACCGGCCTTGCACGGCGCGTTGATTGAACAACTGGCCGCTTTGCAAAAAGCGGCGCGTGAAGTTTTGCCGGACGCGGCCCCGTTATCTGTGGCCGAAGTGCTGCACTGGCCCGGCATGCTGGGCGACGACAGCATAGACCCCACGCTACTTCAGGCCGAGTGCCTGACGCTGGCGACCGGCGTCATCGACGAATTCTCGGCGAGCCGGCAACGGGAAGGCGCCAAGCTGGCGATGGTCATTCTCGACAGCGTTGCCCGTATGCGGACGCTGCTGGAGCGTGTCGCCCCGTTGCTGCCGCTGGCTCTGGCCGAGTACCAGCAACGGCTGGCGACCAAGCTGCGCGAGGCCGTGGCAATGCTGGATGAGGAGCGTATCCGTCAGGAGGTCGGTATCTTTGCCGCGCGGATCGACGTGGCCGAAGAACTGGCGCGGCTGGCCGCGCATCTCGACGAAGTTCAGCGCGTTGTCGAAAAAGGCGGCGCAGTCGGCAAGCGGCTGGATTTCCTGATGCAGGAACTGAACCGCGAAGCCAACACCCTCGCCTCCAAGTCGGTGTCGGTGGAAATCACCGGCATTGCGCTTGACCTCAAACTGTTGATTGAGCAAATGCGCGAGCAGGTGCAGAATCTCGAATAAATCATGGCAACTACCGGCAATCTATTTGTTGTTTCGGCCCCCTCCGGCGCGGGCAAAACCACGCTGGTCAACATGCTGCTGGAGCGCGATCCGCAAGTGCGCCTTTCCGTTTCCTGTACCACCCGCGCGCCGCGCGCGGGTGAGCAGAATGGCCGCGAGTACAACTTCGTGGATATCGCCGCCTTTGCCGCCATGCGCGAGCGCGGCGACTTTCTGGAGTGGGCCGAAGTGCATGGCAATTTCTACGGCACCTCGCGGGAATGGCTGGCTGGACAACTGAATGCCGGTCATGACGTGTTGCTGGAAATCGACTGGCAGGGCGCGCGGCAGGTGCGCCGCATCTTCCCCGATGCCGTGACGATTTTCATCCTGCCGCCTTCACTGGCCGAGCTGGAGCGCCGCCTGCGCGGGCGCGGTCAGGATGCCGATGATGTGATCCAGTCGCGTATCGCCGCGGCGCTGGGCGAAATGCGTCACGTCGGCGAGTTTGACTTCGCTATAATGAACAACGACTTGCAAGTAGCGCTGGCAGACCTTGCCGCAGTGGCGCGTTCGGCGCGCTTGCGTATGGCGAGTCAACGCGCTTGTCAGCCGGAATTGTTCCGTTTTCTTGAATTGAAGGATTAGCCTCATGGCCCGTGTCACTGTAGAAGATTGCATGAAGAATTTTTCCAACCGCTTCGAGCTGACCCTCGCAGCCACCTATCGCGCTCGCCAAATCACCATGGGCAGCACGCCGATGGTCGAGGCCGACCGTGACAAGCCCACCGTAATCGCCTTGCGCGAAATGGCGGCCGGCAAAGTTGGCGCGGAGATTCTGACTCGCAGCCAGTCTTGATCGTATCAGCGAGCCGGGAATCATGACGGCCATTCTCCCGTTCTCGCTGAGCTTTCTGCGGCGCACTCCGGCTCCCGCCGATGATCCGGCCATTTTGGCCAGCGATCTGTATACGCCGCTCAATCTGGCCGAAAACCTCGACCGCTTCCGGGCTGACATCGCGGCCTACCTGAAGCCCAAAGATGTTGCCCAGATCGAGGCGGCTTGGCAGTTCTCGTCGGAAGCCCATCGCGGCCAGTTCCGCACCAGCGGCGAGCCTTACGTTTCGCATCCGCTTGCCGTGGCGGGAACGCTGGCTTCATGGCGGCTCGATCCGCAGGCCCTGATCGCGGCCCTCCTCCACGATGTCATGGAGGACACCGAAATCACCAAGGCGCAACTGAGCGAGCATTTTGGCAAGGTTGCCGCCGAACTGGTCGATGGCGTCTCCAAGCTGGATCGCATCGAGAACCAGTCCTACGAAGAAGCGCAGGCCGAAAACTTCCGCAAAATGCTGCTGGCGATGGCGCGCGATGTGCGCGTTATTCTCATCAAGCTGGCCGACCGCCTGCACAACATGCGTACCCTCGATGCGGTACGTCCCGACAAGCGCCGCCGCATTGCCCGCGAGACGCTGGAAATTTACGCGCCAATTGCCAACCGGCTCGGCCTCAACAATCTTTACCGCGAGTTGCAGGAACTCGCTTTCCAGCATCTGTATCCCATACGCTATCAGGTGCTGGTCAAAGCTGTCCGGCAGGCGCGTGGCAACCGCCGCGAAGTGGTCGGCAAAATTCTCGATACGATACGCAAGCGCCTGCCTGCCGCCGGCATCGACGCCGAAGTGCTTGGCCGCGAAAAACATCTCTACGGCATTTATCGCAAAATGCGCGAGAAGCGTCTGACGTTCTCGCAGGTGCTCGACATCTACGGCTTTCGCATTATCGTCAAGGACGCGCCGGCCTGCTATCTGACACTGGGGGTCTTGCACGGCCTGTTCAAGCCGGTGCCCGGCAAGTTCAAGGACTACATCGCCATCCCGAAGGCCAACGGCTACCAGTCGCTGCACACGACCCTGATCGGCCCCTTTGGCACGCCGGTCGAAGTGCAAATTCGCACTGCCGGAATGAATCACGTCGCCGAATCCGGCGTCGCCTCGCACTGGCTGTACAAGGACGAGCAGGCGATGAGCGATCTTCAGCAGACCACGCACAAATGGCTGCAATCACTGATCGAGCTACAGTCCGCCTCTGGCAATTCGGCTGAATTTCTTGAGCACGTCAAGGTCGATCTTTTCCCCGGCGAAGTTTATGTTTTCACACCGCGTGGAAAAATTCTGGTACTGCCGCGCGGAGCGACGCCGGTCGACTTCGCCTATGCCGTGCATACGGACATCGGCAACTGCTGCGTCGCCTGCCGCATCAATTTCGAGTCGATGCCCTTGCGTACCGAACTCAAAAACGGCGACCGCGTCGAAATCATCACCGCGCTGTCAGCCAGCCCGAATCCAAGCTGGCTGTCCTATGTAGCGACCAGCAAAGCGCGGGCGCAAATTCGGCATTTCCTCAAGACGCAACAGCAGGAAGAATCGGCGGCGCTGGGCGAGCGCCTGCTCGGACAAGCCTTGCGCACATTCGGCATCCCCAACGGCGAGATAGATGACACTGCCTGGGAATCCTTCCTGCGCGGCATCGCGCCCAAAGGCAAGCGTCAGGTGCTGACCGAAATCGGCCTCGGCGCACGCCTGCCGGCCATCGTCGCCCGGCGCCTGCTCGAACTGCGCGAGCGTCAGGGGCCTGCCGAAGCGAACAACGAAACCGAAATCCGCCCTGCCGCCGCCATCCTGATTCGCGGCACGGAAGGCGTCGCCGTGCAGTTGGCGAAATGCTGCCGGCCCATCCCCGGCGACCCCATCGTCGGCATCATCCGCAAAGGGCAGGGGCTGGTCGTGCATATCAACGGCTGCCCGCTACTCGCCCGCCAGCGCGGCGAGCGCAACGACTGGGTGGACGTGGATTGGGAAGCCGAAGTGCGGGGTTCCTTCGAAGTCGGTTTGCGCACCGTCGTTTCCAACCAACGCGGTGTGCTGGCCAAAATCGCTGCCGCCATCGCCGAGGAAAACTCGAACATCCTCAACGTCAGCATGGATGACGATGGCGGTCAGACCACTTCGCTTTACTTCACGCTACAGGTACAGAATCGCGCCCACCTCGCCGGCATCCTGCGGCGCATCCGGCGCATTCCAGAGGTAGGGCGCATTTATCGCATCAAAAACTGAGGGGAGAAAAAACATGGCGATGTACGAATCGGAACACACGCAATGGATGCGCGAATGGCTGGTCAAGCATCCCGAAGAATTGCAAGTCCAGCAAACCGGCCGCGCCCTCTGGTGGGACAAGCCGCCGGTAGATCAGGACGCCCAACGCCGTCTGGCAGCAGCGCGTGTGCCGCTACAGAGTACAGGTTGCAGGTTACAGGGTTCAGGGTTCAGCCAAATTTATTGAGGCTCGCGTAGCGAGCCTCAACACCAAAGACTGTATCCTGAAACCTGTACCCTGAGTCCTACTTCGCGGCCTTCTTGCGGCCGCCCATTTTCTGTTTGGCTTCTTCGATGATGCCGGTGAGCATCCGGCTGTCTTCGGAATCGGGCGGGAGTAGTTGCTGGGCGTGTTGCCAGAGTTTTACCGCTTTCGCGTAATCGCCGCGGTTGAAGGCTGCGGTGCCGGCAAGCCAGAGCGCTTGCAGGTTATCGGGATCAATCGTCAGCGCCTTGTTGACCAGTTCTTCAGGACGCCCGCCCAGGTCGCCGGTTTTGCTGGCGAGCAGGTCGGCATAGTCGGCCAGAAGCTGCGGTTCCTGTTCGACCAGCGGCATGGCTTTTTCGAAGGCGCGTTCGGCGTTTTCCATGCGCCCCAACGCTTTGTAGGAGCGGGCCAGCATGGCCCAGCCTTGCAGATTGTCCGGCTCTTTTTCCAGCTTGGCGGCAAGTCCGTCCACCATGCGGTCGACGTCCTGGCGGCTGAAGTCGCCGCGCTGCATTTGATCCAGCGCGGCAGGATTGCCCAGCCATGCGTAGAGCGCCGCGCCAAGGATGGGCAGGGCAATCAGCAGAGCAATTAGCGTGCGCTTCGGGCGCGCAGGCGCGGTCAGCCGCGTGTCTTCCTGCGCCGTGTCTTCGAGCAGTTGGCGCTGCGCTTCGGCGCGGGCCGATTGGTAGTCGGCTTCGGCAATCTGGCCGCAGGCGAGGTCGCGGTCGAGTTCGGCCAGTTGGTCGCGGTAAATGGTGGTATTGAGTTCGCGCCGCGAAGCGGAATCGGCGGATTTACGCTGCCACCAAGGACGCGCCAGCAGAAAAAGGCTGACCGCGACAAGCAGGGCGGCGGCAATCAGGAATGTGGTCATTGCGGTTCTTTCAGTAGCGCCTCGGCGCGTTTTTTGTCTTCTTCGGAAAGTTCGGCAGTGACCGCAACCCTGCCGCTGCGGCGGCGCAGGTAGGCAATCAGCGCGGCAATGCCCACTGCCAGCAGCAGGAAGGGGCCGCCCCAAAGCAGCCAGGTGGTCGATTTGACCGGTGGCCGGTAGAGCACGAAATCACCATAGCGGACCACCAGATAATCTTTGACCTCATCATCGGTCTTGCCCTGCTTGATGAGCTTGCGCACTTCTTCGCGCAGATCGTTGGCCAGCTCGGCCTGCGAAGCGGCCAGCGATTCGTTCTGGCAGACCAGACAGCGCAATTCGCTGGTGATGTCGATCATGCGCTTTTCCGTGGCGGGATCCTGCGCCAGCGGCGCGGCTTCCTTGGCGAAAGCGGAACCCGCCAGCAGCAGGCAGACGAATAATGCGGCGGCGGTTTTCATCACTTTTCCAGTTCCTTCGCCAGCGGCAGGATGGTTTTTTCGAGCGATTCGGCCGTGATGGCGCCGATCTGCTTGTAGCGGATGGTGCCGGTCTTGTCGATCAAATAAGTTTCCGGCACGCCATAGACGCCGTAGTCGATGCCGACCCGGCCATCCACATCAAGCGCCGACAGCAGATAGGGGTCGCCATGCCGCGCCAGCCAATTGGCGGCGCGTTGGCGCGCCAGCGCGAGTTCGCCATCGGGCGGCAGTTCGGAGGCATCGGCATTCATGTCGCCGCGCACTTCCTTGTAGCTCAGGCCGACCACCGGCGGCAGGCCGCCTTTTTTCGCGGCAGCGACCAGCAGAGGGTGTTCGATGCGGCAGGTGACGCACCAGGTCGACCAGACATTGAGCAGCCAAACCTGGCCGAGCATGTCTTTGGGCGAAAAGTTTTTACCGGTATCGACTTGCGGCACGACGAAATCCGGCGCGGGTTTGCCGACCAGCGGCGATGGCACTTCGCGCGGATCGCGGTTGAGGCCGATCGCCAGAAAGACGGCCAGAACGATGAACAGGCCGAGCGGCAGCAAAAAACGATTCATGGACGGGCACCCTTCAGCACATGGGCGGATTTTGACTTGAGACGATAGCGGCGATCAGCAGCGGCAATCAGGCCGCCGAGCGACATGAACAGGCAGCCGAACCAGATCCAGTCGACGAAGGGCTTGTAATAAACCCGCACCGCCCAAGCGCCGTCAGGTAGCGGCTCGCCGAGCGAAACATAAACATCGCGGGTGAAGCCGGTGTCGATGGCCGCTTCGGTGGTTGGCATTGAAGAGCTTGCGTAATTGCGCTTTTCGGGGCTGAGACGCCGGACGACGCGCCCGTCGACGCTGAGATCGACATCGCCGATATAGGCTGTGTAGTTCGGCCCCCGCGCCTGACGGATGCCGGCGAAAGTGAAGGTGTACTTTTCGCCGATGGTGACGGTATCGCCGGGCGCCATGCGCACATCTTTTTCCTCTTGATAGCCGCCGACCATGGTGACGCCGACGACAAAAACGGCAACGCCCAGATGGCCGATGTGCATACCCCAGAAACTCGGCGGCGGCGAGCCAAGCCGCACCCGCTCGATGATCTGTTGAATGATCGCGGCGAAAATCCAGAACGCCGCCGCGAGGCCGATGGCCACCAGCGGCGTCCACGCGCCGGCCAGCAGGGGCAGGCAGATACCGGCCATCAGCGCAATGAGGGCGGCAACCCGCAGACGCAGGGCGATCTGTTTGAAACTGGCGCTCTTCCAGCGGGTGATCGGGCCGACGGCAATCAGGAACAGCAGCGGCACCATGATGGGCACGAACACCGTGTTGAAGTAAGGCGGGCCAACCGACAGCTTGCCGAGATTGAGCGCGTCGATAATCAGCGGATACAGCGTGCCGAGCAGCACCGAACCGGCGGCCACTACGAGCAGCACGTTGTTGATGAGCAGCAGGGTCTCACGCGAGACCAGCGCGAAAGCGCCGCCCAAGCCGACCTTGGGCGCGCGCCAGGCGAACAGCGTCAGTGAAGCGCCGACGACAATCACCAGCAGCATGAGAATGAAAATGCCGCGGCGCGGATCGCTGGCGAAAGCATGTACCGAGGAAAGAACGCCGGAACGGACAACGAAAGTGCCGAGCAGGGAAAGCGAGAAAGCCGCGATGGCGAGCAGCACAGTCCAGTTTTTGAAACTGCCGCGTTTTTCGGTGACAGCCAGCGAGTGCATCAAGGCGGTGCCAACCAGCCAGGGGATGAAGGAAGCATTCTCGACCGGATCCCAGAACCACCAGCCGCCCCAGCCCAGTTCGTAGTAGGCCCACCAGGAGCCGAGCGCGATGCCGAGCGTCAGGAAAATCCACGCGGCGATTGTCCAGGGCCGCGACCAGCGCGCCCAGGCGGCATCGAGTTGTCCGGCCAGCAGGGCAGCGATGGCGAAAGCGAAAGCGACCGCCATGCCGACATAGCCCATGTAAAGCATGGGCGGATGGAAAATCAGGCCGGGGTCTTGCAGCA
>JAISPO010000095.1 GCA_031274855.1 Zoogloeaceae bacterium
ATGAACCGCATTGTCGAGCTGGCGCTCAAGCAGCGCGTCCTTGTCGTCATCATGCTGATGGCGGTATGCGCCGTTGGCGTGGTGAGTTTCATCAAGCTCAACATCGAAGCCTATCCCGATCCGGTGCCGCCGCTGGTCGACATCAATGCCCAGAGTTCCGGCCTGTCGGCGGAGGAAATGGAGCGTTACGTCACCATCCCAATTGAAGTGCAAATGGCCGGACTGCCGAACGTCAAAACCATACGCACCATTTCACTGTTCGGACTTTCGGATATCAAGTTGCAGTTCACCTATGACGTGAGCTATCAGCAGGCCGAGCAACTGGTGCTCAACCGGCTGGCGCAGTTGCCGCCGCTGCCCAACGATGTGCAGCCGCAAATTTCGCCCTGGAGCCCGATTGGAGAAATCTACCGCTACCGTCTGATCGGGCCGGACGGCTTTTCGACGACCGATCTGCGCACTTTGCAGGATTGGGTGCTGCAACGCCGTTTCAAGGCGATCCCTGGCGTCATCGACGTCAACGGCTGGGGCGGCAAGAATAAAACTTACGAGGTCAGCGTCGACCTCAGCAGGCTGACCGCGAACGGCGTGACGATTCCGCAGTTGATCGAGGCGCTCAATAACAACAATATCAATGTCGGCGGCCAGACGGTGAACATCGGCCCGCAGGCCGCCGTCGTGCGCGGCGTCGGCCAGTTGAAATCGCTGGATGACATTCGCAATACCCTGATTGTCGCCAACAAGGGCGCGCCGGTTTTGGTGCGCGATGTCGCCGAAGTCAAAACCGGCTACCAGCCGCGGCTGGGCATTGCCGGACAAGACAACGACGACGACATTATTCAGGGCATCGTGCTCATGCGCCGCGGTCAGGAAAGTATGCCAACCATTGAGCGCGTCAAGACCGAGGTTGAGAAAATCAATGCGTCCGACATCCTGCCGCCGGGCGTCCGCGTCGAGCGCATCTACGACCGCAGCGACCTGATTGCCACCACTACGCATACGGTGTTGCACAACATGCTGTTCGGCATTGCGCTGATTTTTCTCGTGCAGTGGATTTTCCTCGGCAACCTGAAAAGCGCCATTATCGTTGCCGCGACGATTCCCTTCGCGCTGGCCTTCGCGCTGGCGCTGATGGTGATGAGGGGCGAATCGGCAAACTTGCTATCGGTGGGCGCGATCGACTTCGGTTTGGTGGTCGATGCTTCGGTCATCATGGTCGAAAATATTTTCCGGCATTTGACACAAAGCGCGAGCGCCCGCGGCAGCGAGCCTTTGCTGCATCGGATGCGCACGACCGTCGGGCTGCACGGAAAATTTGCCGTTATCGCCAACTCGGCAACCGAAGTGAATCAGGCGATTCTTTTTTCAGCAGCCATCATCATTGCCGGATTCCTGCCGCTGTTTACCCTGTCCGGCATCGAGGGCCACAGCTTCAGCCCGATGGCCAAGACTTACGCCTATGCGATTATCGGCGGCCTGATCGCCACTTTCACCGTCTCGCCGGCCTTGAGCTCCATCCTGCTTTCCCAAAACGATCATGAGGAAAAGGAAACGCTTTTCGTCCGCGCCCTGCGCCGGATTTACCAGCCCGCCATCGACTTTTCCCTGACGCATCGCCGCGTCACGCTGACCGGCGCGCTGGCGCTGGCCGCGGTTTCGGTGCTGGTAGCCAGCCGCCTCGGCCTCGAATTTTTGCCCAAGCTCGAAGAAGGCAATCTCTGGATACGGGCCACCATGCCTTCCTCGATTTCTCTGGAAGAAGGTGATGCCTATGTCAACCGGATGCGGCGCTTGATACGCAGCTTTCCAGAAGTGGACACCGTGGTTTCCCAACATGGCCGGCCCGACGACGGCACCGACGCCACCGGATTTTTCAATGCTGAATTTTTCGTGCCGCTGAAACCGGCGGCGCAATGGCCGGCAGGCATGGTCAAAGAAGCGCTGACCGAGCAGATGACCGAAGCCCTGAGCGCGCAATTCCCCGGCGTCGAATTCAATTTCTCCCAATACATTCAGGATAACGTGCAGGAAGCGGCCTCCGGCGTGAAAGGCGAAAACTCGATCAAGCTCTACGGCAGCGATCTGGAAACGCTCGAAAAGACCGCGAAGAAAATCAAAGCGGTGATGGAAACCGTGCCGGGCGTGAGCGACCTCGCGGTATTTTCTTCCCTCGGCCAGCCGACAGTGAGAATCGACATCGACCGCGCGCGCGCCGCCCGCTACGGTCTGGCTGTGGGCGACATCAATACCACGATTCAAGCGGCCGTCGGCGGTCAACCGGCAGGCGATCTCTTTGAACCCGGCAGCGACCGTCATTTCCCGATCATGGTTCGCCTCGCGCCGGAATATCGCGGCAGCATCGAAGCGATCAAGCGCATCACCATAGGCGCGGCAACTGCCGACGGCGCGCTCATGCAAGTACCTTTGGCGGAAGTGGCCGATATCGCGCTGGTTTCCGGCGCTTCGTTCATCTACCGCGAACAGCAGGAGCGTTACATCCCGATCAAATTCAGTGTGCGCGGGCGCGACCTGGGCAGCGCCGTACTCGAAGCCCAGCAGAAAGTCACGGAGCAGGTGGAGTTGCCCGCCGGTTACCGGCTTGATTGGGTCGGCGAGTTCGGCAACCTCGAAGACGCGATGGCGCGGCTGTCCATTGTGGTGCCGATCAGCATTGCGCTGATTTGCCTCCTGCTGTTCATGAACTTCGGCTCGCTCGTCGATGTGCTGCTGGCCGCCAGCGTGATTCCGATGGCTTTGATCGGCGGCATTTTCACACTGGCGCTGACCGGCACGCCCTTCTCGGTATCGGCGGCCATCGGCTTTGTCGCGCTATTCGGCATTGCCGCGATGGACGGCATTCTCGTCCTGTCGTATTTCAACCAGAACCTCGAATTCGGCCTGTCCAAAATCGAGGCGCTTCGCAAAACCTGTCAGGTGCAAATGCGGCCGGTGGTGATGACCTGCATTGTCGCCTGCGTCGGGCTGGTACCGGCGGCGCTTTCCACGGGTATCGGCTCGCAGGTGCAAAAGCCGCTGGCGCTGGTGGTCGTGGGCGGCATTTTGCTCGCGCCCGTATTGATACTGATCGTGCTGCCGGTGCTGATCGACCTCTTTTCGCAGCAGGCCAAGCGTATCGAAGCGCGGCATAGCGGAGTAGATGAATGAAAAACACGTTTTACTTCCCGCGTCATTCCCGCGCGCCCAAACTCCGTCATTCCCGCGCGCTAAACCCCTGCCATTCCCGTGCGCCAACCCCCTGCCATTCCCGTGCGCCAACCCCCCGTCATTCCCGCGTGCTTCTGGCGGGAATCCAAGGACGTTTGCAGCGTTTCAGACAATCCTTATGGATTCCCGCTTTCGCGGGAATGACGAGGCTTTACAAGCCTGCTGCCGTTTTGCTCTTGCTCAGCGGTTGCGCCGCCGGGCCGGATTTCGTGCGCCCTGCCGCGCCGGAAGCACAGAGCGTCATTGCCGCGCCGCGGCCGCAAACCGCCAGCGCCGACACTTTCGGCGGCGCGGCGCAAACTTTCGTCACCGGCGGCCTGCCTCGTCAGTGG
>JAISPO010000132.1 GCA_031274855.1 Zoogloeaceae bacterium
GTGACCAGGGTTTCAAAAGTGAAGCTCTGATTGAGGCGGGTTTTCTCATAAGCCGGATCGCTACGATCACTACCCTGGGCCGGAATCGCGCTGCCGGAAACCACCGGCGCGCCGCAAGCGGCAGCGGGTTCCCTGACCTCAAGCGGTTTCGGAACTTCATCGAGTAAAAGGGTAATGCCGGCCGCTTTCGGATGCCGCTCTTTCAGCAGGTTTTCGATGCGGGACAGATAACGCTCCCGCACCCATTGCAGGACAAAACGGTTGGGCGCCAGCAGGCGCAACTGTCCGGGTCCGGCCAGCTCAACGCGAAGCGACCTGATCCAGGAGTTGAATTGCTGCGCAGGCAATTCTTCCTGAAAGCGGGTCAGGCAATGCGACCAGAAGTCGTCGAGGGTGAGTTCGTTACTTGAGGAGAGCACGCAGAATCTTTAACTTGTTGAATATTAAATGCTAAATGCCAAAGCAACCGAGGTTTGCGGCCACACCGGCAGGAAGTTGAAGGGGGCATTCTATCGGGTTAGGTCAAAGTTATCCACAACACATGCGGAAAATTGGCCTTGACAAAACAGCCTTTGAACGCTGTAATTGCCCGTTTCTCTTGAAAGATCAAAACCATGAAACGGACTTATCAGCCTTCAGTGGTGCGGCGCAAGCGCACCCACGGTTTTCTGGTGCGGATGCGTACTCGCGGCGGCCGCGCCGTGATTCGCGCCCGCCGCTCCAAGGGCCGTCAACGCCTCGGCGTCTAATCAGCGTCAGCGCCTGGGGCAGCGCGGCAATGGCCGGGCAGGGGAAGGAACAGGAATTCGGTTTTCTTGACCGCTTGCACCGGCCGGCGGAGTTTTCCGCTGTCATGGCAAGCCGCGCGCGGACTATTGGCGGTTGTTTCGAGTTGCGCTATCGCCGGCGTCCGCTGACGGCTGCCGGTCAGCCGGTGGATCGGGCCAGACTGGGCCTGATTATCCCCAAGCGTTTCGCCAAGCGCGCCGTATTGCGCAATCTGCTCAAGCGTCTCGCCCGCGAAGCGTTTCGGCACACCCGCCTGCCGCCGGTGGACATTGTCTTGCGGCTTGCCAAAGCACCGGCTGCCGATGCTGGGCTGGGCAATTCCGCGCTGCGGCGGGAATGGCGCGAGACGCTGAATAATTTACTGGCCGGAGTCCGGCAGTGAGTTCGGGATGGGCGGCCAAGCCGCTGGTATGGCTCGTCAGGGCCTATCAATGCGGAATCAGTCCTTTTCTTGGGCGCGCCTGCCGTTTTGAGCCGAGTTGTTCCGAGTATGCCGTTCAATCTCTCGAGCGTCATGGGGTCATCCGGGGCCTGTGGCTGGCCGCGCGCCGCATTGGTCGCTGCCACCCTTGGCATTCGGGGGGTTATGATCCCGTTCCTTAAGAATTTTTGTCTCCACCATGGATAACCAACGTTTAATTCTGTCCCTGATTTTTTTCTTTTCGCTGTTCATGCTTTGGCAGGAATGGCAGAAGCAGGGCGTGCAGGCCCCCCCCGCGGCTACGGCGATGACTGCCGGAGCGCCGGTAGCTGATGGCCTCAATGGCAGCGCGTCGGCTCCCGTGCCGGTTCCGACGATGAAAAGCGTTCCGCTCGCGCCGGCCGCCGTCGCCGATACGGCCGCGAAACTGCTCGTGACCACCGACCTTTTCATCGCCGAGGTGTCGGCTCAGGGCGGCGACCTCACCCGTTTGGAGCTTCGGGAGCACAGGGAAGTCGGCGACAAGGACAAGAATTTTGTCCTGTTCGATACCGCCCATGCTTACGCCGCCCAGAGCGGCCTGATCGGCCAGAATCTGCCGACGCACAAGGCCGCATGGCAACTGCCTGCGGCGGCCCTCGCGCTCAGGGATGGCGAACAGGAATTGCGGGTACGCCTCACAGCGCCTGCCGAGGGCGGCGCCCAGGTCGTCAAGACCTATGTGTTCAAGCGGGGCAGCTATCTGGTCGATGCCGAGTTCGAGATCGTCAACCGGGGCCAGACGGTTATCGAGCCTTATGCCTACTTCCAGTTAACCCGCGATGACAAACCGCCCGAAGGCGGTGCCACCATGATGTCGACTTTCACCGGACCGGCGTTCTACACCGAGGCCGACAAGTTCCAGAAAGTCCAGTTCAGCGATGTCGTCAAGAACAAGGCCAAGATTCCCGCCAAAACCGACAATGGCTGGGTGGCGATGATTCAGCATTATTTCGTCGCTGCCTGGCTGCCTGCCAAGGGCGAGCGCGAATATTTCCTGCGCGAAATCGGCAAGGATTTGTTCGCTGCCGGCGTCATCGTCCCCGTGGCCCAGATCGCGCCCGGCGCTACCGGCAAGGTTAATGTTCCGCTTTATGCCGGCCCGCAGGATCAGGATAAATTGGCCCAAATCGCGACCGGTTTCAACCTGGTCGTCGACTACGGCTGGCTGACGGTCATCGCGGCGCCCCTGTTCTGGGTGTTGCAGTGGTTGCACAGCTTCATCGGCAACTGGGGCTGGGCCATTATTGCGCTCACCATCATGATCAAGGCGCTGTTCTTCCCGCTCTCGGCGGCGTCTTACAAGTCGATGGCCAAAATGCGGGTGATGGCCCCGAAGCTGCAAAAGCTCAAAGAAGCCTACGGCGACGACAAGCAGCGCATGAATCAGGAAATGATGAGCCTTTACAAGAAAGAAAAGGTCAATCCGCTCGGCGGCTGCCTGCCGATTCTGATCCAGATTCCGGTTTTCATCGCCCTCTACTGGGTGCTAATGGGCACGGTGGAAATGCGCGGAGCGCCCTGGCTGGGCTGGATCACCGACCTGTCGGTCAGGGATCCCTACTTCATTCTGCCCCTTATCATGGGCGCGACCATGCTCATCCAGACCAGGCTGAATCCGGCCCCGCCCGATCCCATGCAGGCCAAAATCATGATGATGATGCCCATCGTCTTCACGGCCATGTTCCTGTTCTTCCCTGCCGGTCTGGTGCTGTACTGGACGGTCAACAACCTGTTGTCCATCGCCCAGCAATGGCAGGTCAACCGGATGATCGAGGCCGGTGGCCTCAAGGCCAAATAATCCCGCGGACACCATCGCCGCAATCGCCACGGCGCCCGGCCGTGGCGGTATCGGCGTCGTCAGGATTTCAGGCCCCGGTCTGGCGGGCTTTGCGGCGCGTCTGACCGGCAAATGGCCTCAGGCGAGGCGCGCCACCGTCGCCGATTTTCTCGCTGCGGACGGCAGCGCCATCGACCAGGGCCTGCTGCTCTATTTTCCGGCGCCGCATTCCTTCACCGGCGAAGATGTCGTCGAACTGCAAGGACATGGCGGCCCGGTCGTCATGCGGGAACTGCTCGCCCGCTGCCGCGAACTGGGCGCGCGTCTCGCCGAGCCGGGCGAATTCACCAAACGCGCCTTCCTTAACGACAAACTCGATCTCGCCCAAGCCGAAGCGGTTGCCGACCTGATCGACGCCAGCACCGCGCAGGCGGCCCGTTCCGCCCTGCGTTCGCTTTCGGGGGAATTTTCGCGGCAGGTTCACGCCCTCGTCGAACAACTGACTAACCTGCGCATGTTGGTGGAAGCCACGCTCGATTTCCCCGAGGAAGAAATCGACCTGCTGCGCGATACCGATACGGAACAGCGTCTCGAACAACTATGCCTTGCGCTGACCGAATTGCGCGGCAGGGCGCGGCAAGGCAGCCTGCTGCGCAGCGGGCTGACCGTAGTGCTGGCCGGATTGCCCAACGTCGGCAAATCCTCGCTGCTCAACCGGCTGGCCGGTGAAGAGCGTGCCATCGTCACCGAAATTGCCGGCACCACCCGCGACGCGCTCAAGGAAACCATCCAGATCGAAGGCATCCCGCTCCACATCATCGACACTGCCGGCTTGCGGGACACGGCAGATCAAATCGAGCGGATGGGCATAGAAAGAACCTGGCAGGAAATCGCCAAAGCCGACGTGGTACTGCAAATTGTCGACGCCCGCGCCGGCATAACGCCTGCCGACTGCGCCATCGCGGCCCGCCTGCCCGCCGGTATTGAAAGAATCATTATCGAAAACAAATGCGACCTGGCGCAAACCGCCGTGGCCCGCTTTGAAGCGCAGGGTCAGATCCATCTGCGCCTCTCCGCCAAAACCGGCGCGGGAATGCCGCTGCTGCATGACGAACTGCTGCGCGTCGCCGGCTGGATCGGTCATGGCGAAGACGCAATCCTCGCGCGCGAAAGACATCTCGACGCCCTAACCGAAGCAAGCGCTCACCTTGAAGCCGCCACCGGCAACCTTGAGCGTCTGGAACTCGCCGCTGAAGAACTCCGCCTCGCGCAAAACGCGCTGACCGCCATTACCGGCGAATTCACCGCCGATGATTTACTCGGCGTGATTTTCAGCCGGTTCTGTATTGGGAAATAGGTTTCAGGATACAGGGTATAGAAACCGCCCCAAGCCCCCGTCGGCTTTGCCGTCACGGGGCTGACGGATCAGTCAAGGCGCTCGATGTCGATGACTACGGAAGCGTCGTACTGCTTCCAGTTGATCATGATGACATAGGGCCGCGCGCGGACGACCAGCTCCGACCACTTCGGCGGGGTGCTCATTGTCTTCGGCACCGAAATTCCCATGTTTTCGCCGAAATATTTACGCGCGTTTCCGGCAACGGTGTTGGCAATTTCTCCGACGGCATCGAGCAACTGTTCGTCGGAAAGATGGGATTCGTGCATCGACAGCAGCAGGCGCGACAGCATGACGCGCGGTGCCGAAAAATAAACACTGCCGCGAAACTTGCCGGAGATTTTGATGATTCCGGTCAGGTCGAAAGTGGGCGGAAACTTCTCTCCCTGAGCCAGAAAAGCGCCCTTGATTTTCGCTTTTTCACGGGTGATCTGCGTGAAGTAGTGACTGATCGCATCCACGAAGACGTGAATATCCTGCTCGCTGATATCACTCATGATTCTTCACTCGTTAGCTCAATAAAGGCTTCAACCAACTGGTCGTCAGTAAAAGGCTTGTATAAAAAACCGCGCGCCCCCTTTTTCATTGCCTTGAGCGCGGTTGCCTTGTCGCTCAGGGCCGAAATTACCAGAATGCTGGCATCGGCGTTTGAGGTGACCATTTTTTCGGTGCATTCGACCCCGTCCATTTCCGGCATGGTGAGGTCCATGGTCACGAGATCGGGTTGCTCCTCTGAAAACAACGACAACGCCTCGACGCCGTTTTTGGCCATGCCGATTACCTGAATGAACTCCAGGCGCGCATCGCCCAGTATCCGCGCGATGCGGCTTCTGATAACTGTGGAATCATCGACAATCAGTAGCTTCACGTTTTACGTTCCTTGATGCCTTGATATTCCGAATCCGGTTTACACCTCGAACCGGATATGGAATTCAGTGAACTGATCCGCACGGCTCTTGACCTGCAAGTATCCGTGCATGGCGCGAACCTTCGAGCGCACCACATCGAGTCCAATGCCATGTCCGGCATCGCGGTCCGCATTCGCCGCTGTCGAAACACCTGGTTCGAAGAGCTTGCGCCCGATTTCGACATCGCTCAGCCCGTTGGCTTCCTCCCTGCTCAAGTACCCGGAATCGACCATGGCTTTCCGCAGCCGGTCGGCAACAATGCCGCGTCCATCGTCGCGCAACATGAATTCAAACCGGTAGTCGCCCAAGTCCTTGCAGGAAACATGCAGCGCGCCGGATTCTTCTTTCCCCAGCGTGCGCCGCTCTTCCGGCAGCTCGATGCCATGCGCCATCGCGTTGCGCACCAACTGGATGGCAATGCCCTGCAATTCCTGCACGATCCTGCGCGGCAGCTTCTGCAAATCGCCGATATCGGCGCTGAATGCGATCTTCTTGTTCTGATCGCCGGCAATCCGCTCGGCCAGGGTACGCAAGCTGTCGATAAAAGCCTGCGCCCTGCTCTGTTCCGGCGCTTCGTCCGGGAGTTTGCCACCGCTGAACGACGACAGGCGCGAAACGATGCCGGTCAGGGAAGACAGGCGCTCGTAAAAGCCTTCAAGCAAGACCGTGATGCGCACCATGTCATCGCCGGTGGCTTCGCCACGGTCGCGGATGGTGATCAGTTCCTTCTCGCAATCATGCGCATAGGCTTCGAACATTTCGACGCCCAGCGCCGCTGCCTCGCCCTTGATGCCGTGAATGATGCGCATGATG
>JAISPO010000147.1 GCA_031274855.1 Zoogloeaceae bacterium
ATCGGCCAGCTTCAGTTTGAAGTCGTGCAACACCGCCTGCAAACCGAATACGGCGTCGCCGCCCGCCTGTCACCCGCCAACTTCGCCGGCGCGCGCTGGATCAGTTGCGACGACGAAACGGAACTGCGCCGCTTCATGAACGCCAACGCCTCGCGTCTGGCCCGCGACGCCGCCGACACCCACGCCTACCTGATGTCCTCGCGCTACGACCTCGAACTGACGCAGGAACGCTACCCGAAAATCCAGTTCCACCCGATGCGCGAACACGCAGGGCTGGCGCTGCAAGGCTGACGGGTTCAGGAATTTCTGAGCCAAGGGCGTAGCGCGCGCCGGAGTTCGGCTTCGTCGTAGCCCGGGAACACCGCGTTACCGACGATGATCAGCGGCACTATCCCGCCGCCGCCGAGTTGATCGCGTTCCCGCCGCGCCACTGCGTCTTTTTCGATGTCGTACTCGGTGTATTCGATCCGGTTTTTGCGGAAGAACTTGCGGGCGGCGGCGCAGTATCCGCACCATGTGGTTGCATAGAGCACGACCCGTGGTTGCTCACCCAGATTGTTGGCCTTTGGGCTGCCGACCTTCGGATCGTCGGCCTTCGGACTGCTGATCTTCAGGTTGTCAATCAAGTTTTCCAGGAAATATGCCGGTTGCCACCACCAGACCGCGGCGGCTATCGCAAGCAGCGCGATCAGTAGCAGCCACCGCTTGCCCGATCCGCCGCCGCTGCGCGTCTGGGGACCGTAGCGTACGCTGACGGGCTGCCGGATCGACGCGGCACCGTTGGTTTTGCCGGCATAGGCCTGTTTGCAAGCCGGACATTGCCAGACGGGAGTGGCTTCGTTCTCCTTGCGGAGATGGTTGCAGTGCGGGCAGATTTGCGGCATGGCAATCCTTTGGAAAGGGATCAGCGTTTCAGCCGTTCGACGATTTCAGACGTCAGGCTGGCTTGATTGAGCGTGTAGAAGTGCAGGCCGGGCGCGCCGGCTTCAATGAGTTGCCGGCAAAGGCGGGTGACGGCGTCGAGGCCGTAGGCGCGGATTGCGGCGGCATCGTCGCCGAAGCTCTCGAACTGTTTGCGCATCCAGCGCGGAATTTCCGTGCCGCAGGCGTCGGCAAAACGCGCCAGCTTGCTGAAACTGACGATGGGCATGATGCCTGGAACGATGGGGATGGCAATGCCCGCGGCGCGGGCCGCGTCGACAAAGCGTTCGTAGGCGTCGGCGTTGTAGAAAAACTGGGTGATGGCGCCATTGGCGCCCGCGTCGACTTTGCGCTTGAAGTTCGCCAGATCGTCGCGCGGGCTTTTCGCCTGCGGGTGGTATTCGGGATAGGCGGCGACTTCGATATGGAACCAGTCGCCGGTTTCGCGGCGGATGAATTCGACCAGTTCATTGGCATGGCGGAATTCGCCCGGCTCGGCCATGCCCGAGGGCAGATCGCCGCGCAGCGCGACAATACGGCGGATGCCGGAATCCTTGTAGCGGTGGAGAATTTCCCGTATCCGCGTCTGCGTGGAACCGATGCAGGAAAGATGCGGCGCGGCGGGGAGACCGGCGGCGCGGATTTCTTCGATGGTGGCGAAGGTCCGATCCTGAGTGGAACCGCCCGCGCCGAAGGTGACGGAGCAGAAGGCAGGCTTCAGCAGCGCCAGCTTGGTCCAGGTGGCGCGCAGCTTCTCGGTACCTTCGGCAGTCTGCGGCGGGAAGAACTCGACCGAAAACTCAAAGTTGTTCATGTTGTGTCCAGATGAAAAATTCACGATTGCCGTCAGCGCCGGTAATCGGGCTGTCAAAATAACGCAAAACGCGCAAACCGGCGGCTTGCGCAGCCTCGCGCAGTTTTGCCTCTACCTGCGGATAGAGCGCATCATCGCGCACAATGCCGCCTTTGCCAACATGTCGGGGACCGACCTCGAATTGCGGCTTGACCAGCAGCAGCATATCGCCATGCGGCGCGAGCAGGGGCGGCAACTGCGGCAACACCAGCGTCAGCGAGATAAAAGACAGGTCTCCAGCGATCAGATCAAAGCGCCGCGCCCCCACATCCGCCGCTTGCAAATGGCGGGCATTGACGCCTTCCATGCAGATCACACGCGGGTCTGTCTTGAGCCGTTCATGCAACTGGCCGTGACCGGCATCAACGCCGACCACGCAGGCCGCGCCCGCTTGCAGCAGGCAGTCGGTGAAACCGCCGGTACTCTGGCCGAGATCAAGACAGGTCTTGCCCTGCGCGGCGATACCGGTTGCCGCCAGCGCGCCCGCCAGCTTGATGCCGCCACGCGAAACATAGCGGTCGGTGGCATCGGCAGCGATGGTCAACTCGGCATTCTCCGGTAACACCGCGGAAACCTTGGCGATCACGCCGCCCGGCCAAGAGACCCGTCCGGCTTCGATCAGCCGCTGGGCCGCCGTGCGGGAAACCGCGAGACCGCGCTCGACCAGCAACTGATCGGCACGCAGGCCATCGCGTTGCACGGCGGGCGCGGCGGCAAACGCGGGCTGCGCTGCCGGTCGCGTCGCGCGCCGGTGAAAGGATTTCATGCCAGCTTCGGCTCAAGGATTGACGCCAGCGCCCAGGAAATCAGGCTGTACAGAATGGCGCCGAAAAAACCGGCCCAGAAACTCGCTACCGTGAAACCGGTAACGAAGTTGCCGACCGCCCAGAACAGCAGGCCATTGATGACGAGCAGGAACAGCCCAAGCGTAAGCAGCGTCACCGGCAGCGTCAGGATAATCAGCAATGGCCGGATCAGGGCGTTGACGAGGCCGAGCACCAGCGCGGCAACCAGCGCCGCGCCTATCGAATCCACTTGAATGGAGGGCATCAGATAGGCCACCACCAGCAGGGCGATGGTGTTGAGCAGCCAGCGAATCAGAAAGTGCACGGCAATACTCCTCGTTCAGTAACGGTAATGCGCGGCCTTGTACGGGCCATCTTTGGCGACGCCGATGTAAGCGGCCTGCTGGTCGGTCAGTGTCGTCAGTTGCGCGTTGAGTTTCCTCAGTTGCAGCCGCGCCACCTTTTCGTCGAGATGCTTGGGCAGCGTATAAACGCCGACCGGATACTGACCACTCTGCGTGAACAACTCGATCTGCGCAATGGTCTGGTTGGCGAACGACGAGGACATCACATAGCTCGGATGGCCGGTCGCGCAGCCGAGATTCACCAGGCGGCCCTTTGCCAGCAGGATGATGCGCTTGCCATCGGGGAAAATGACGTGATCGACCTGCGGCTTGATCTCCTCCCATTGGCATTGGGCTTCGAGCGAAGCGACATCAATTTCGTTGTCGAAGTGGCCGATGTTGCAGACGATGGCCTGATCTTTCATTTTCGCCATGTGCGCGTGCGTGATGACGTGATAGTTGCCTGTGGCGGTGACGAAAATATCGGCCTTGTCGCAAGCGTATTCCATCGTCACTACGCGATAGCCTTCCATCGCCGCTTGCAACGCGCAGATGGGGTCGATTTCCGTCACCCACACTTGCGCCGACAGCGCCCGCAACGCCTGCGCCGACCCTTTGCCCACATCGCCATAACCGCAGACCAGCGCGATCTTGCCAGCCACCATCACGTCGGTCGCGCGTTTGATGCCATCAACCAGCGACTCGCGGCAACCGTAAAGATTGTCGAACTTCGATTTAGTCACCGAATCATTCACGTTGATGGCCGGAATTTTCAACTCGCCCTTCTCGTGCATCTGATAGAGACGATGCACGCCGGTCGTGGTTTCCTCCGTCACGCCCTTGATCTGCGCCAGCCGCGTCGAATACCAAGTCTTGCTGGTGGCGAGCTTGGCCTTGATCGCGGCAAACAGAATGCGCTCCTCCTCGGAGCCTGGCTTGGCAAGCACGCCGATATCCTTCTCCGCCCTCGCGCCCAGATGCAGCAACAACGTCGCGTCGCCGCCGTCATCCAGAATCATGTTGGAATAGCCGCCATCGGCCCACTCGAAAATGCGATGGGTGTAATCCCAATACTCTTCGAGCGACTCGCCCTTCTTGGCGAACACCGGAATGCCAT
>JAISPO010000042.1 GCA_031274855.1 Zoogloeaceae bacterium
CGCTTTGTCGAAGGTGAGAAACGGCTCGCCATCGGCTTGCGCAAGGTGCAGGGCGTCGGCAAAGTCCATGCCTGCGCGGTGATGGGTCACGGCAACGCGCACATCATCGGCCTGCACCAGAGCGATGCGTCCGCTGGCATCCATCCAGTCCACAAAATCGGCAAATTGCGCGGGCGAAAACTTGTAAACCGAACGCAGCACCCATTCGGTTTCCAGAATCACGCTGGGGAACACCCGCCACGGACGCGCCGCCAATGAATTGACGGCAGCTTGATACTCGGCGGCGTTGTCACCCGTCGCCAGCCGCACAAGGACGTTGGTATCAACGGCGACCGGCTTCATCGGACAAATCCACGGGCTTGCACAAGTCGGCGGCAGAAAGGCTCACGCCCGCCGGATTAATGGGTTTCCATGCTTTCGCGCCTTCGGGTTTCAGCACGATATTCCCATCCTGTATGGATACGTTCAGCCGGTTGCCCGGCTTCAGGTACAGCGCCCCGCGCACACTGGATGGAATGACAAGTTGCCCTTTGGTGGAAAGCGTGACGGTTTCCATTGCTCGGCTCCGGTTGATGGTAAGACGTGGGTTGATATTATCGCTTACAAAGTGGGAACGCAAGATGAATGGATTCCGCGACTACGCGCGGAATGACGGGGGAGGTATCCACTGTGCTACGCGGACTGTCGAATTTACCCCGCCAGTGCAGCCTGCCGTGGCGCGGCTGCTGCTTGACATGTGTAACCAGTAAGGTTACATTCTTCGCATGATTCGATCATTCGCGCACAAAGGGCTTGAGCGTCTGTTTCGGGAGGGTTCCACCGCAGGAGTCACTGCGGCGCATGTCAAACGCCTGCGTTTGATCCTTGCGTTGCTCAACGATGCAATCCGCATTGAAGATATGGATGCCCCCGGCCTGCGCCTGCATTCGCTCAAGGGCAGCATGAAAGAGTTGTGGGCTGTAACGGTTACCGCCAACTGGCGCGTGACGTTTCGATTCGAGAATGGCGATGCTTACGTCGTCAATTATCAGGACTACCACTAAGAGACAACGACCATGCGTATGCACAATCCCCCTCACCCCGGCGAAATCCTCGGCGATCTGTGGCTGGAACCGTTGGGGCTGACCGTTACCGAGGCGGCGAAGGCGCTCAACGTCTCGCGTAAAACCATTTCCGGCATCGTCAATGGGCGGGTTTCCATTTCGGCGGAAATGGCGCTGCGCCTGGAATTGGCCTTTGGCAAAAGCGCCGAAAGCTGGCTGGCGCATCAGGCCAATTACGATCTGTGGCGGCTGCAAAAACACGCGGCAAACCTTGGTGTGCCGCATTTGGCAAGCGCGGCGGCGTAGCGGTCACGGGCATTGGGCCATTACCCCTTGGCAGACTTAGCCGAAACCCGGACACTTGCCAGCGCCAGTGGCCGGAGCTTATGATGCGCCGCTTGTGAACTGTTCAGCCCTGCCATGAGTAAGCAACTGATTATTGCCGAGAAGCCTTCCGTCGCCCAGGATATCGCAAAGGCGCTGGGCGGCTTTACGCGCCAAGGGGATTACTTCGAGAGCGAAGACTATGTGCTTTCCTCGGCGATTGGTCATCTGCTGGAACTGACGGTGCCTGAGGAATACGAGGTCAAGCGCGGCAAATGGACGTTCACGCATTTGCCGGTGATTCCGCCGCATTTCGCGCTCAATCCGATTGAAAAGACTGTCGACCGCCTGAAGGTGCTGGCCAAGCTCATCAAGCGCAAGGATGTGACCGGCCTGGTGAATGCCTGCGACGCGGGACGCGAAGGCGAGTTGATTTTCCGTTACGTCGCGCAGCACGCCAAAACTGACAAGCCGGTTCGCCGCCTGTGGTTGCAGTCGATGACGGCGGCGGCGATCCGCGACGGCTTTGCCCATTTGCGTTCTGATCAGGAAATGCTGCCGCTGGCCGACGCTGCCCGCTGCCGCTCGGAAGCGGATTGGCTGATCGGCATTAACGGCACGCGGGCGATGACTGCGTTCAACTCGCAGGAGGGCGGCTTTTACAAGACGACGGTGGGCCGCGTACAAACGCCGACGCTGGCGATTCTGGTCGAGCGGGAACGGCGCATCAAGGATTTCGTTTCGCGCGATTATTGGGAAGTCGAGGCCGAATTCCAGTCGGTGGCCGGTGTCTATCGCGGCCGCTGGTTCGACGAGAAATTTAAAAAGTCCGAGGACGAGCACGCCAAGGCCGAGCGCCTGTGGGAAAAGGCCAAGGCCGACGCGCTTCGGGCCAAGTGTCTGGGCAAGCATGGCGAGGTCAGCGAAGAGAGCAAGCCCAAGACCGAACTTTCCCCGCTGCTGTTCGATTTGACTTCTTTGCAGCGCGAGGCCAATGGCCGCTTCGGTTTTTCGGCGCGCAACACGCTGGGCTTGGCGCAGGCGCTTTACGAAAAGCACAAGGCGCTCACTTATCCGCGTACCGATTCGCGCTACCTGCCCGAAGATTATCTGGCCGCCGTCAGGGATACCCTGCACGCGCTGGCAGACACGGCCTACGCCCCCCACGCGCGGCACATTCTGGATTCCGGCTGGGTGCATCCGAACAAGCGCATTTTCAACAATGCGAAAATTTCCGATCACTTCGCCATCATTCCGACCGGCACGATTCCGAAGCATCTGACGGAGCCGGAACAAAAGCTCTACGATCTGGTTGTCAAACGCTTTCTCGCCATTTTCCATCCGGCGGCGGAATACAACATCACCACCCGCATCACGCGGGTCGAAAAGGAAGCCTTCAAAACCGAGGGCAAGGTGCTGGTCACCCCGGGCTGGCTGGCCGTTTACGGCAAGGAAGCGCAGAACGAGGACGAAAATCCCAACCTGCCGCCGCTGCAACCCAAGGAGCGGGTCTGGGCCAACGATATTGAGGTGAAGGGCAAGGCCACTCAGCCGCCCGCCCGCTTCACCGAAGCGACGCTGCTCTCGGCGATGGAAGGCGCGGGCAAGCTGGTCGAGGACGAGGAACTGCGCGAGGCGATGTCCGAGCGCGGACTCGGCACACCGGCCACGCGCGCGGCGATTATCGAAGGGTTGATTGCCGAGGAATATCTGCACCGCAATGGCCGCGAGTTGCAACCGACCGCCAAGGCGTTCTCGCTGCTGTTCGCGCTGGAAAAACTTGGCATCGATGAAATCCGCTCGCCGGAACTGACCGGCCTGTGGGAATGGAAGCTCAAGGAAATGGAGCATGGCCGCCTCAAGCGCGACGAATTCATGCACCACATCGTCGGGCAAACGCAGGTGATGGTCGAGCGCATCAAAAAAGGCGAACTTCCGGCCGGTACTTTCGGCATGCTCAAAACGCCCTGCCCGCGCTGCGGCGGCGCGCTGCGCGAAACCTACAAGCGTTTCGAATGCGACAAGTGCGACTACAAGTTGTGGAAAGTGGTCGCCAGCCGCCAGTGGGAGCCGGAGGAAATCGAAGAACTGCTGCAAAAGCGCGTTATCGGCCCGCTACAGGGCTTCCGCAGCAAAATGGGCCGCGCTTTCGCGGCGATCATCAAGCTCAATGACGAACAAATGCCGGAGTTCGATTTCGGCAACGCCGACGCTGACGGCGAAGCGGCAGAGGTCGACTTCTCCGGTCAGGAGCCGCTCGGCGCTTGCCCGAAGTGCGGCGCGCGCGTTTTTGAGCACGGTATGGCCTATGTTTGCGAAAAGTCGGTTGGCGCTGCCAAGTCTTGCGATTTCCGCTCCGGCAAGATCATTCTTCAGCAGGAAGTTGCCCGCGCCGAAATGACCAAGCTGCTGGAAACCGGCAAGACCGGCCTGCTCAAAGGCTTCGTTTCCAATCGTACCCGCAAGAAGTTTTCCGCCTATCTGGTTCGCGCCAGCGACGGCAAAATCGGCTTCGAGTTCGAAGCGCGCGCGCCCAGAGCCGCTGCCGGAACCAAAGCGAAAGCCGCGCCCAAAAAAGCTCCCGCCAAGCGCGCCGCCAAAAAGACCCCATAAATTCGGCGATTGCCGAAAATCATCGCAACATTTGCGCCAATCTTGTAGGATTAGCAATGGGGCAATATGCT
>JAISPO010000175.1 GCA_031274855.1 Zoogloeaceae bacterium
TGCGGGGCGTTTTTGAGCGGGTTGTTGTCCGCGGGCCATTCGCCGCGCTCGATGCGGCGGATTTCCTCGCGGATGGCGGTCATGGCGGCGATGAAGCGGTCGAGTTCGGCTTTCGATTCGGATTCGGTCGGTTCGACCATCAGGGTACCGGCGACCGGAAAACTGACGGTCGGCGCGTGGAAGCCGTAGTCCATCAGGCGCTTGGCGATGTCGATTTCGCCGATGCCGGTGGCGGTTTTGTTGGCGCGAAGGTCGAGAATGCACTCGTGGGCGACGCGGCCCTGACTGCCGGTGTAAAGCACCGGATAGTACGGGCAGAGGCAGGCGGCGATGTAGTTGGCGTTGAGGATGGCGGTCTTGGTTGCCAAGGTCAGCCCTGCGCCGCCGAGCATCGTAATGTACATCCATGAAATCGGCAGGATGGCCGCGGAGCCGTAGGGCGCGGCGGAGACTGCATGCGGGCCGCCGGTGGTGACATGGCCCGGCGCGTGGGGTGCCAGATGCGCGGCCAGCCCGATCGGCCCCATGCCCGGCCCGCCACCGCCGTGAGGGATGGCGAAAGTTTTGTGCAGGTTCATGTGCGAAACATCCGCGCCGATGGCGGCGGGGGAGGTCAGGCCGACTTGCGCGTTGAGATTGGCCCCATCCATGTATACCTGACCGCCGTGGGCGTGAATGGCGGCGCAGATATCCTTGACCGCTTCTTCAAAGACGCCGTGCGTCGAGGGGTAGGTAATCATCAGGCAGGAGAGCTTGGCGGCGTGTTCCGCCGCCTTCGCCTTGAGGTCGGCCAGGTCGATGTTGCCATTATCGTCGCAGGCGACCACGACGACTTGCAGGCCGCACATCTGCGCCGTGGCCGGATTGGTGCCGTGGGCCGACTTGGGGATCAGGCAGATATTCCGGTGCCCTTGCCCCTGCGCCGCCTGATAGCGGCGGATGGTAACGAGACCGGCGTATTCGCCCTGAGCGCCCGAATTCGGCTGCATACAGATGGCCGGAAAGCCGGTCACGGCTTTGAGGTAGGTGGCGAGCGAGGCGATGAGTTCCAGACTGCCCTGAGCCTGTTCGACGGGCGCGAAGGGGTGCAGATCGGTGAATTCCGGCCAGGTGACCGGCAGCATTTCCGCCGTGGCGTTGAGCTTCATGGTGCAGGAGCCGAGCGGGATCATGGCGTGATCCATCGCCAAATCGCGGTTCTGCAGTTTCTTGAGATAGCGCAACATCGCGTGTTCGCTGTGGTGCGAGTTGAACACCGGATGGGTGAGGATGGCGTCGCTGCGGAGGAGGTTTTTGATCGGAGAATTTACTTTAGCTTTTGTGTCTAATTCACTGATATTGAACGATTGTCCGGTCAGCCCCTCAAGCAGCGCAAGTACATCCTCGCGGGTGGTTTTTTCGTTGAGGGCGATGGCGCGTACCGTGCCCGAAACGCGCCGCAGGTTGTAGCCGGACACCTCTTTATTGGTCTCAACGCGCAGGGTATCGAACCAGCGTTCAGTCAGCACCTTCACGCCCGCCGCCTTCAGCCCCTCGGCGAGAATGCCGGTCAGCCGGTGGATGCGGCTGGCGATAGTGCGCAGCCCTTCGGGGCCGTGATAGACGGCGTACATACCGGCCATGTTGGCCAGCAGCACCTGGGAGGTGCAGATATTGGAGTTGGCTTTTTCGCGGCGGATATGCTGCTCACGGGTTTGCAGCGCCATACGCAGCGCCTGCTTGCCGCGCGCGTCGACCGAAACGCCGATGATGCGGCCCGGCACCGAGCGTTTGTGCTCGTCCTTGCAGGCGAAGAAGGCCGCATGGGGGCCGCCGAAGCCCATCGGCACGCCGAAACGCTGACTGGAACCGAGGGCGATATCCGCGCCCATCGCCGCCGGAGACTTCAGCAGCACCAGCGCCATCAGGTCGGTGGCCACCGCCGTGACGCCGCCCGCCGATTTGACGGCGGCAATGATGTCCGTCAGGTCGCAGCATTCGCCGCGATCATTCGGGGTCTGAAGCAAAGCGCCGAAAACTTCCCGCTGGGCGGCATCCTGCGCCGGGCCGAAAATCAGCTCGTAGCCGAAGAAACTGGCGCGGGTTTTGAGGACATCGACCGTCTGAGGGAAGCAATCCTCATCGACGAAAAAGGCATTCGAGGCCGACTTGGAAATGCGCCGCGCCATGGTCATCGCCTCGGCGGCGGCTGTGGCTTCGTCCAGCAGGGAGGCATTCGCCAGTTCCATGCCGGTCAAATCCATGACCATCTGCTGGTAGTTGAGCAGCGCCTCCAGCCGCCCCTGCGCGATTTCGGCCTGATAGGGCGTGTAGGCGGTGTACCAGCCGGGGTTTTCCAGCACGTTACGCAGGATGACATTCGGCACCAGCGTATCGTGATAACCCATTCCGATCAAGGACTTGGCGATCACGTTCTTACCGGCAATCGCCTTCAGCCTCGCCAGCGCCTCATGTTCGCGCATCGGGCCGGCCAGATCGAGCGGAGCCGGCAGGCGGATCGAGGCGGGCACGGTTTCGGCGATCAGTTCATCGAGGCTGCCGGCTTTCATGGCCGCCAGCATGGCGGCGGTTTCGGCGGCATCCTGGCCGAGATGGCGGCTGATGAACTCGTCGTGCTGCTCCAGCGCAGCGAGGGGGAGGGCGGTCATGGGGGCTTGGTTCCTTATTGCAGCAACAGCGCAGAAAGCCCACGCTTGGCTAACGTGTCGACTGCATTTTTGTCGAAGGACAAGAACGTAGCCGCAGCATCACGCGCAAGATTGCGCCCAGTATATTGAATCACGCCATCAGCGAAATCGCCGCCGGCTTCCAGCATTTGCAACCCGGCTTCGACCTCATCTTTCTGAATAAGGATATGATCGAATCCAAGAAAGAAGCGAATGCGATTTGCAATATCAAGGTGCGAATAAACCCTTTTCCCGTCATCGGTCTTGACTGAACGCATAACCCACACAAGCTCACAAAAGACGACGACAGGAATAATGACAAGCGATACAGTATTCAAAGCATTAAACGCAACGTCGGACTGGTGCCTGTCATCGTCAAGAACGATTCGGGCAAGAATGTTGGTGTCAAGAATGGCAACGGTCATTTTTCCGTGCCCGCCATTCCAGAAGCCAAACAACCTTCTTCGATCGCCCGCTCAATTTCATCAAGGCTCAAAGAGGGAGCCGTACCAAACTTCTGACGAAATGCCGTCCGCAATTCAGAAAGAGGGCGCTTTTTACCCAATGCCGAAACCCGAAGGCTGGCGTCAGGCAGCATTTCAACCGACACACGATCTCCTGGCTTTACGCCAAGGTGACTCAGTAAGGCTTTGTTCACCGTGAATTGACCAGTGCGAGATAAAGCGAAGTCCATAATAATTTACACTCCTGCTTGCCGACTCAGGTACATTATAAATAATTATGTGCCTATGACCAAGCCCTACGTACCCATGTTATGAGAGCGTGCCGACACAAACAATCAGCCTTCTTCGGCGACCTTTGCGTAAGCGGCGGCGTCGAGCAGTGGGCTTGGTTCCTTTCAGGCATCATGTCACGCTGCCGCCCGCCGCTCGACTTCCCAGCCTTTGACCGCCAGCGCAATGTAACGCGGCACAGGCCGCGCCCCTGTGCCATAGGCGCTCATTGTTCGCGTTGTCATGCCCAGCGCCTCGGCGGCTTGCGCCAAGCTCAAGCCATTGCGGGCACGCCATTGGGCGAAGATGCGGGTGCTTTCATCAGGCGCGTTCTGCGCCTGTGCATCCAGCCAGAGCGTGTCCGCGCCGATTTGGATATCCAGTTCCGGCCATTCCACCGTCCAGCCTGCGTCCTCATCAATGCAGGCATTGGCAAATCTGGCAGGATCACGTAGCGGCTTCAGGCCGGGACTTTCGGAGAAGAAGGGCGTGAAATCCACCGTCATCACGCTGTCGTCAATGAACGTCATGCGTAACTTGTGTCCGGCAAGGGCTTCCACGGCTTTGAAGCGCGGACGTTTCATTATGGATGCCATTTTTTCCAGTTCTCCATCAATTCGTCGCGATGTTCCTTGACCCATGCAACCGCTTCATCCAGCAAGTCGTGTGGGCATTGCCCGTGGTACGCGAAGGTTTCAAGGCTGATCCGCACATTCACCGCGCCACCGGTTAGGTGCACATGCGGAGGCAGGTGATCGCGCTCACGCAGTTCCAGCCGGTACCTGTGACGAAAGCGATGCTTTACGGTCATAGGCGCATTATATGGAAATTATTTCCAATACTCAAGATCCCCATTTCCATCTGCTTCCGATTTATTCCTGTTTCCCTCTCCCGCTTGCGGGAGAGGGAAACAGGAAGAGGGGAATAGAGGGATCAGCCTTCTTCGGCAACCTTTGCGTAGGCGGTGGCGTCGAGCAGGGCGTTGATTTCAGCGGGGTTTGAGGGTTTCAGCTTGAACAGCCAAGCCGCGTAGGCATCCTGATTGACCGCGTCCGGCGTGTCGATAATGGCGTCGTTGCGGGCGATGATTTCCCCCGAAACGGGCGCGTAGATATCGGAGGCGGCCTTGACCGACTCGACTACCGCGCATTCCTCACCGGCCTTGACCTTGCGGCCCGCTTCCGGCAGTTCCAGAAACACGATGTCGCCGAGGGCTTCCTGCGCGTGGTCGGTGATGCCCACGGTGACGGTGCCGTCGGCTTCCTGACGGAGCCACTCGTGGGATTTGGCGTACTTGAGGGTGTTGGGGATGGACATATCAATTCTCCTGAATCAGTGCTTTGCCATGACGGACGAAATTGGGTTTGACGACGCGGGCCTTGAGCGGCTTGGCGCGGATAATGACTTCGACTTCATCGCCCATATTAACTCCCAAAGGCAGGCGGGCGAGGGCAATTGACCGCTGTAATGTGGGTGAGAAAGTACCTGAAGTTGTCTCTCCATTGCCTTGTTTTGTAATAACTTGTTGATGGGAACGCAGGACGCCAGCATCTTTCAGCAACAGGCCCGCAAGTTGCCGCTGAGGGGCGTGCGCCAGCAAGGCCGGTTTGCCGATGAAGTCACGGCTGGCGTCCTCAAGGGCGATTGTCCAGCGCAAGCCGGACTCGGTCGGCAGGGTGGTTTCGTCCATGTCGGAGCCGTAAAGGTTCATGCC
>JAISPO010000189.1 GCA_031274855.1 Zoogloeaceae bacterium
TTTGCTGTCTTTGGTTAGTTCCAGCGGGGTCCATGTTTGGCCGCCATCGTGTGAATATGAGCGAAAAACGGCCTGCACAGTCTTCAACGAATTTTCATAAGTTATAAGCGGCGCTTCAAACAGCAAGCTAGAAGAATTAATTTTGGAAAAAGTCGCACCATTACCTCTAAAAAGATCCTTTTCATGTCTTAAGTCCCAAAGCTCAGGACTCCAACTTGCTGAATTCCAGTCCGCTCCCAGCAATCTATATTTACCCCGAGCCGAAATTGCTCCATCTAACTTGCGGTAATCCGAGCAATACGTCCTTCTCCAGTCTTTACCCGTATCATCTTCACCGGTAAAAGGAGCACGTGGACCATATCCAGTAATCTCATTTCGTTCTTCTGTCCCATTTTTAGGCTTGTAATATACGGAGGAATCGCCACTCCTTGTCGGGTGTATGTCAATTCCAAGATGTGCATAAATAAAAGCTAATGAATCGAACGTATAACCCTGCCGGATAATCATTCGATCACCATCATCGAATTCACAGACCAGATTCTTCTGATACGGTATCGGAATAAAAATCAGTCCTATTATCAGCCCCACTACGGCGATAAATCCCAGAAGCAGCCGCACTGACGGTTTACTGTTTTTCATAACTTCTCATCTTGTTTGGATAATTGTTGTAAAAGATTCGATTAGCCCGCAATGTATTAGCATCCATCTTAAAAACATCCCCCAAGGTCAAGCCGTTGTCCAACTTAACCGGTGCCGCTTCTTTGTAAAACAGATCAATCTCTTTGATGCTTTGTTCGATCGCCAGCGCCATCGCTAACTGATACTCATTGGTGATTACTGTTCGCACATAAATCCGTTCACCCGGCTTCGGCTTTTCGCCTGTATCCGTAATATAGTTCACGCCAAACACAGGCTTCTCATCATCACCCAAAATCTTCTTAAGATTCGCATCCGAAAAAGTCGTTGCCTGCCAAAAATACAGCCCGTCCTTTTCGATCTGCGCTTTCTGGTCTGCGGTGATTAATGCGCTTCCCCCCAAGGAACCGGCGTCATCCTTGTTCCAATAAGCGTGGGTATACATCTCCGTTGAAGTCTTTATTTCTCCATAACCCATGTCATAGTTTGAATTCGCTGTCCCCGAATAAAGAGCGCCTGTTGACCCGGCCCACCCCGGCTCCAAGCCTGCCCACAAACCCGCTTGCTCCAAGCCCACGGGAACATAACCCACCGCCACGCCGTTTTTCTTGATGCACCCGCCGCGCGACTTGCTGTCCACCCAGTTGGTGTGCGCGTAAAAGTCAGGTAGCGTGTGCAGGTTTTGGCCCAAGCGCCCAAGGTTCTCCGAGATGTTGTAACTGTATAAGCTATTGTTAGCTATTGATTGCGGCGCAAGTCCATAGGCGTTCCGGTTATTGTTGATCTGGTTCACCGCGTTCTGAATCCAGTTATCTCCATTCGCGTAGGTGCCTTGTGGCGTTTTTCCGTCAGGGCCGAACATTGGGCCAGAGGCATTGGTATTGTCAAAGTGGTTTAACGGGTTGTCCTGCCCGGCTTCCGTTCCGCGCATGGAATCGACTTTCGCATCCGTGTGGTAGTTGTTCAGAATGATCTGGTCGATGATCGTCCGCGAGAAGCGGACTTCCCCTGTCTGCTGGTGATACAGGGCAAATGCAGCATTGATGATGTCGCCATGCCCGTTGTCGATGGTGTTGGAAGAAATTGAAGTCCTACTCGTGCCAAAAGAGAAATACTTCGCTGGAATCCCGAACAGTCCCTTCGGATCCGTCCCGCTCATTGGGTCGTGATTCAGGTAGGCGTAGCGGTGTTCTCCGGGTCGCTTGCCCAGCGGGTCGGGGCTGAGGTAGGCCCCTTGCGCGGGGTCGTAATAGCGGTGGATGTTGTAGTACAGCCCGCTTTCGGTGTCGTGGTATTGGCCTGCGAGCCGGAGGTTGAGATTCAACTCTGTGGGGTTCGGCGCGCTGACTTCCCCACCCCAATCATCCCAGTGGCCCTGCCAGACGATGTGTTGGTTTTCATCAAGGAGGTAAAGGGGAAGGCCTCGTGCGTCGCTGTAGATGGCGTAGGTTTTGTTGCCTTCAAGCATTGCGTAGGGGCGCGTGCCGTTGTAGAGGTATTCGCGCACGACGCGCCCACTGGCGTCAGCTTCGGCGCTCAGGCGTTGATCGGTGTCGTAGAGGTAGTAGGTTTGAGTGTTGCCCGTGACCGTGTGCAGGGTTTTGCGAACACGCATGCCCCGCGCATCGTATTGGTAGCTCGCAATTTGTTGGCCGTTTTGTTCGACTCCGGCAAGATGGCCTTCAGCGTCCCAGATGAGCTGTTGTCCGTGACGCGCTGTTTGTTCGCCCCAGTTGTTGCGTTCGGGGCCGTTGTCTGAATTCGCTCCGCCCCAGGCGGCAGTCCGCAGCCCACTGGGCGTGTAGTAGCGCGTCGGCGTCGCCGGAAGCGTTGTATTGAATGAAGCGAATGCGGCGTTGGTTCCCGCTTCCGTCCTCCAGAGGGTGACGGGCAGAAGCCAGGGGGGCGTGCCTTCGAGTTTGTCCGGATCGAGTCCGGCGGGCAGCAATCGTCCGGCAGGGTCATAGCGCCGTGTATGGATTTCACCGTTGCGTTGTTCTTGAACAGGTTTGTCTTGATGCCATCGGGTCCTGGCTTGATACACAGTTCCGGCGCTTGTTTCCAGCCGGTATTGGACAAGCCGCCCCGCTTTGTCGTAAGTGTCTTTCCAGCGGCTGCCGTTGTGGTAGAGGGCGCCGCTCGGTTGCGCGGCCAGCGCCGCCCATTGCAGTTTGTTTTGCAAGGCTTGTTGGGTCCAGCTGTCCGGCAGCCAGTTTGTGAGCGCGCGGCCTGTCGCGTTGCCGGAGAGTGCGTTGGCCCAGCCGCTTTGTCTGGCTACGTTGTTCAGCCGTCCGGCAGCGTCGTAGTGGTAGTAGAGCGTCGCGCCGCCCGCAGTCTGCCGTTCAATGAGCCGACCAAGGTGATAGCGGTAGGTCTCTCGCCAGTGTTGCCCGCCAATTTCCTGATGGTGCCCGGTGATCATCCCAAAGGCGTCCCGCTCAAAGTGTTGGCTCGATCTGCAGGAGTCCAGTTGCGAGAGCAGTTGGCCTTCGTAGGTGAGCTTTTCTGAACAAGTGGGGTGTTCACGCCGGATAAGACGGCCCGCCGGGTCAAAGCTCAGGGTTTCCCAGCGCGGGGCGTTCGTCAGATCGTCCGGCGAGAATTGCCGCCCAAGGGAAATCTGGGTTTGCCGTTCGCCTTCAGCGTTGCTTTCGTAACGGTGAAGCATGAGACCGTCGTCCGGGTTCCAGTTGGCAACCGCCCGCCCAAAGTCATCGCGCCAAATCCGGGGTTGCAGTGCTTCCCTCCCATTCCGGCGTTCCGCCGCAGGGATCAGGCCGGATGCGCTGACCGGCAGCACGGGGTTGAAGGTGTCAACGCCTTCAGGACTGAGGGTGGCCAGCACTCTCCCTTCGTTATCACGCACGATCATCCGGGCAATTTCAACTTCTCCTTGCGCATTGAAGACGACTTGCGCAAAGGGGCGATTCTGCCGGTCGTAACGCCATGCGATCCGTTCGCCGCCAGGGGCAGTGTAGCCGGATAGCCGGTCTTGTTCGTCATACGCCAGGTGTTGCACGCTGCCATCGGCAGCTTGGGCCGCAATCAGGCGCTCAAAAAGATCCACCTGGTAGCGCTGGGTTTCGCTCAGGATGGCGTTCGGGTCGCTGTGTTTCCAGGCGCGACGGGTGTGTCCGGTCAGTACGCCCCGCGGGGTGTAGGCGTTTTGGTATTCCAGACGGCGATAGCCGTCGTCAAAGACAATGTTGACCACGCGTCCGCTGCCGTCGCGTTGCAGGCGATGGGTGATGCCCCCCGGCCTGTCGATTTGTACGATATGGTGGCCCTGCTTGTCGTAGGCGTAGCGGGTGATGTCGGAGTCTTCAGGGGTATTGGCGGGGCCGTTCGGTAAGGGGCCATCAATTTCAGATAGCAGGCTGCGTCCGTTGATTTCGCTGTAACGATAGGCGGTGCTGCGGGTGATCGGGATTCCGGCCGCGTGCTTCGCGGGGAATCCGTTTGGCGCAAGGTCGTTGATGTCCGGCTGAAATCCGGTTTCGGTGATCCGGGTGATTTGCCCTCGGGCGTTGTAGGCAATCCAGATCCGGTGTTCTTGTCCGGCCACAACGCTCGGCCGCGCAATCAGGGTGGGCCGGTCACCCGCAATCATCTGTCCGTCAGGGGCCTTGCGCGGGACAGGATATTCGTAACGAATCAGGAGGTGGGCAGCCGCTTTGTTGATGTAATCCATCCGCTCCACGCGAACCGTCCGGCCCCAGGGGTCATGGGTTTTACGCAGCCCGTCAAGCGGACGCCCAGCGTTGTCCATGCGGGTGGTTTCTTGCAGTTGCCCTTGCTTGTTGTAGCGGTAGCGGGTGTTGCCGGGACCACAGGTGGCGCAGCCGGGACCTTGGGCTTCAAGAAGGCGGTTTTCTCCTGCGATGACGGTGTGGGTGTATTTCGTCTCCCGCCCAGCATGGTCTTCAAGCACCGTGACGCCAGGCTTGCCCGCGCGGGGCGGGGTCCATTCCCGAATGCGAATGCCAGGGTCTGCGTCGTCTGAAGGGGCGCTGGCTATGGCATTGCCTTGTCCGTTATAGGCGTAGTTCGAGAGACGCTGGGGTTGTCCGTCCACGCTTTGCTGACTGATGCCCGTCAACAGGTTGGGGTGGTGCGGGTCTTCATAATGGTAGCGGCGACCGGCGCCGCTTGTTCCAGTGAATGCGGGCCAGTCCGCGCGAATGAGGTTGGCAATGCGTCTTCTTTGTTGTCGGCGGTCTTGCTCGCTCAGGGGGGCGTCTGCGTTGTCGTGCTTGTTCTTGTCATAGTTCGAAAGCCGGGGACGGGCAGGCGGAATGCGACGGCCTTGTTCGTCTCCGTAGGCGTAGGTGTAACGGCCTACAGGCGTGTCAATGGCAGTTATGCCCAGAAAGGTGCTGGGAGCGGCCGCGTCACGCTTGGCGTAGTGAAGGTGCAGAACGCGCCCTTGCGGGTCTGCGACGCGCAGAAGGTGGCCTTGCAGGTCATAGTGCAGGGTGAGAATTTCACCACTGGCTTCTTCTATTTGGGTGAGTTTGCCACGATGGTTGAAGTGCAATCGCCGGCCCGCGTGTTCGCCCCGCGTCCATTCCCATGTGTATTCTTCTCCTTGTACACCCCGCCGGAGAACAAGGTGACCGCGATCCGGGTCTTGGGCTACGATCCGGGCAGGGTGCTTGGGGTCACGGTTGAAGGTGATGAGGGCGCCGTCAGCTTGCAGAATCTGTACGGTCTGCTGATGCGGGTGCAGGGTGGTTTCGTAACTGAGCCGCCAGCCACGACCCATCAGCCCAGGCGCGTAAATCTGAGCGTACCGGCTGTTGTAGTGCCGGACAATTTCAAGCCCAAGAACCCCTGGTAAGGCCGCTAAATCCGTTTCTTTCTGGTATTTGTTGCCATTGATCAGGTTGATCGGGTTGCCCGCACCTTGTTCTGTCCCGCTACCGTTGCCTTGACTGGCAGGACCGCTACCTTCACACAAGGAGGGACTGCCGCCAGGGTTCAGGGGATTTACGTTAGCACCCGGCGGGTAGCAAACATTGCCACCACTGCTACCGCCCGGAACAGGGGTGCTGTTGCTGCCACTACCACCAAGAAGATCACCCAAAATGCTGCCACCACCCGAAACAGGCGTGCTTTGCTGCCCCAATAACGGCGCAGACAACACCAAAATCAGGCTCGCTAATGCAAGACGCAGGGTTTGGGTCAGGCGCAGGGGGAAGGTTTTCATGATCGTTTTCGTGAGGTTATGAAACATGGCAAAACCTATGGGTTAGAGGGAGGAGGGCTTCCCGTACAGAGATCTTCAGGATCAGTATCTTCTTCATTTTCGCCAGTGCCAGTACCGGTACCGCCAGTGCCAGTACCGCCGCCGCCCGGCGTCGTGCCACCCCCCGGCGGAACGCCGGCGTCTGCGCCTTTTTGGTTGAAGTCGCTTTGCATCCGCACCGTGGCATAGGCAATCATCGGAATGCGCCAGTCGGTGACATTGTCAACGGACGCGCCGGAGGCCAACCGCGATTGCCCCTGAAAAAATACGCCGGTCAGGTTGGCGTTCATGAGGGGCGTGAAAAGATAATGCGTCAGCGGCATCTTCGTCTTGTACAGGTAGGTGACTTTGATTTTGAGCAGGTTGGCGTCCTGAATGTTGACGTCGCCAATGATTCTTGTGTCCCGGTACATCAGGTTGTCGTTCGGAATGACTTTTGCCGTTTTCGATCCATCGCTTCGCGTGACACCAAAATCTTTCACCATTTGCGATGTCGGGGAGATGACGTCTATCTTGATTCCCCGCTGCAGACCTCCCGAAGCGCCATTAAAGGATCCAATGACATCAACGCTGCCTATCTTTTGCACCATGTTGGTGTCAACCAGCGCTTTGCCGACCGCCGCTGTGATGTTTTTATTGCTGGCTTCGCTGACATAGAGCGGGGAAAGCGCAATGGCCGCCGCTCTTTCCATGGCATCAACGCTTCCACCATTGACCGCGCCAGCGCGGGCCGCCGATAAGGCGGCAACATCCAGCACGGATTTGGCTTCGTGCATTTGCGCCAGTTCCGCAATGATGAAAATCAGCATGACAAACATCGGCAGGGCAATCGCCAGTTCTACCATCGAAGCGCCGCGTTGACGGGGAAAGGTTTTCATGGGAACAGCGATTTCAGAGGGGGGCCGCCCGCGCTGACTTGCTTGAGTTGCGAGCCTTCGCGCAAACCAAAGTTGGCCGCTTCGCCAACCCGCCATTCGAGTACCGCCCACGCGCCAGAACATGCGCTCAGACTTCTCCACGGCTTCAGGGGCGAACTGATTTTGAGGACTTGCATTTTCTTGGAAAGAAACACGGCTTCCAGCGCCCCGCGTATCCCGAGGGTGTGAATGCTGTTGCAGGGCACGATCAGGAGTCCACATGCCGGAGCGATCGGATCGGAGAGCATCAGCCCGCGCAGCCGCGCCAGAAAAGTTGAGGCCAGCGCAACGTCGACGGGCAGCCGCCTCCCTTCCAGTTCCAGTCCTGTCCGGGGAAGGTGGGGCAGAAAGCTCATGTTTTCGTCTCTCCATTCAGAAAGCGCCACTGCTGACAACTTTCTGCCATAGAAAGTAGCCCAGAAACGCAAACGTGCAGGGGAAAATGAAAATGACCAGCGGCGCAATCATTTTGACCGGCGCTTCAAACGCTTTTTTCTCCGCCGCAAGAAAACGCTCCGTCCTGCGCTGCATCGCCTGCTCGCGCAATACGGGGCCAAGCGAGGCGCCAATTTTTTCAGCTTGAATCATGGCCGCTACCATCACGGTGATTTCTTTGATGTCAACACGCTCTTGCATCCGTATCAGCGCTTCTGCACGCGGCACGCCCGCAGAGATGTCGCGCATCACGCGCGTAAATTCCATACGCAGGACTCCTTTGGGCGCTTTGGCAATGGTCAAGCGGATGGCTCCCGACAGGTTTTGCCCGGATTCCACGCCCAGCGTCATGAAGTCAAGCAGGGAGGGTAATTCTTTGCATACCTTTTTAACGTAGGCCCTGCGTATGTCTCCCAGCCAGAAATCAGGCATGAAGAAGCCGACAGCAGTTATCACCAGCAGCCAGACAAGGTCAAACCGCTTGAGCATGTAGGCCGCTAAAAGGTAGAGCAGTATCGCCAATACGGAGGTGATGATTTTGAGCGCGGCGAATTGACCGGCTTCGATCAGGTGCGCCAGCCCTCCGGTAAGAAGTTTTTTTTCGATCTGGCGGCGTAAAACCGCCGGCACAAAGACCGCGATGCGTTTGTCCGCCCAGCGCACAGACGGCCAAATCATCCGTAAAAACGGAGGCAGGGGATCTTTGTATTCGCGGTCTTCCTGGTCGAGATCTTCATATTCCTGGTTTGCCAGCCAGAACATGAGCAGGATCGCGCCCCCAAGCAGCATGCAGATAATCGCTATCATCATATATCGATGTCCATGATTTTTTTAATGAGCTGGAAGCCAACCGTGATCCAGACACACACAGCCAGAAATACGGCCCAGCCTGCTACGGTGTGAAACATCGGATCCATGGCAACCGGATCAAGCTGGAAAAGCACATAAAGCAGCATGAAAGGCAATGCCGACATGACAAAAGCCTGCATGCGGCCTTGCGCGGTCAGGGCAATGATTTTCTTTTCCATGTTCTGACGCTCCCGCACTGCGCGGGAGAGTTTGTCGAGCGACTCTGAAAGATTGCCTCCGCTTTCGCGCGCGATTTTGATCGCCGCCGCCACCATGACCATTTCTTCGGATTTGAGCCGCACGGCCCAACTGTCAAGCGCCGCATCGAGATCAATGCCGAGCTTCACTTCGCGTAACATCATTTCCAGTTCCAGTTTGATCGGGGTGGGGCCATCCCGCGCGACAGATTCCAGAGCGACCATGAGAGAAGCGCCTGCGCTCATGGCTCCGGCCGTCATCGCCAGCATGTCCGGCACTTGACTGTCAATCAGGGCCACCCGCCTCTTGTGACGCCATGCGTAATATTTGTTGGGCAGAACGATGAGCCCCACCAGCGTCAAAAAAGTCATCAGCGGGTGCGCAAAAACAAGCCATACGGTTAACGCCACCGCCACCGCGCCAATGACGGTCAACACGCCGCGCCCGGGAAGCATCTGGACAAGCGCCTTGCGCGACCCCGCCGACGAAGGGGAAACGTTTGCCGCTTCCGGCGGCGACAAGCCCATCATCAAGAGCCAGACCGCGCCCCCACAAGTCAGGCCCAATACGGAAATGAAAAATATGTCAAACATGTTCAATCGGTGTCCCAAATATTTCCAGCGCCGGAATCGCAACCCCCATTTCGCGCAATTCCTCAAGAAACTCCGGTATCGCTCCGGTAGCGACAAAGCGGCCTTTCACTTTCCCTTCGGGGGTATAGCCATCACGTTCAAACACGAAGATGTCCTGCAACTGGATACGCCCGCTCTCGACTCCAGTGACTTCAGTGATTGCGGTAATTTTCCGGCTGCCGCACTTGAAGCGCGTTTGCTGAATAATCAGGTTGATTGCCGAGGCGATTTGTTCGCGGATCGCAACCACGGGGAGATCCATTCCGGCCATCAATACCATCACTTCCAGACGGCTTAACATGTCGCGCGGGGAGTTGGCATGCGCGGTCGTCAGCGATCCGTCATGGCCGGTGTTCATCGCCTGAAGCATATCCAGCGCCTCTCCGCCACGGCATTCGCCTACCACAATCCGGTCGGGGCGCATCCGCAGGCAGTTCTTGACCAGTTCACGAATGTTGACCGCTCCTTTGCCCTCGCTGTTGGCCGGACGCGCTTCGAGCGAGACAAGATTAGGTTGATGCAGTCTCAATTCCGCCGCATCTTCCACAGTAACAATACGGTCGCTGTCCGGGATAAAGTTCGACAATATGTTGAGCAGCGTCGTCTTGCCGGAGCCCGTGCCTCCCGAAATGATGATGTTTTTGGCTTGCCGGACGCAAAAGGAAAGGAATTCCAGCATGGCTTCGTTAAGCGTGCCGAATTTGATCAAGTCCTCTCCGTAAAGGCGGTGTTTGGGGAACTTGCGGATGGTGAGGCTCGGCCCCTTCAGCGCCAGCGGGGGAATGATCGCATTGACGCGCGAACCGTCTTTGAGACGGGCATCAACAAGCGGTGAGCCTTCGTCGATCTTGCGGCCTATCGGGGCCACGATGCGTTCGATGGCGAAGACAACCGCACGATCACTGGTAAAGGACACCGGGCTTTTTATGATTCTGCCGCCACGCTCGATAAATATCTGGTCATAAGCATTGACCATGATTTCGGTCACGGTTTCATCTTCAAGCAAAGGTTCCAGCGGCCCCAGGCCAATGGCCTCATGCAGAACCTGTTCAGCAAGCACTTCCCGATCAACGTGGCGCGGCAGGTCGCGCATGCTTTCCAGCACAATATCTATCATCAGACGGACAGAAGTTTCCAGTTCCGTTTCCGTCATGGCCGTAATGTCGGTACGGCGAACATCCATCAGCTTGATAAGCTCCGTATGCGCCTTCTTGCGCCATTCGAGATAAATATCGGAAGCTTCTTCCGTCACGGCTTCATGCTGTGATTGCGCAATCCGGTTTTCCGGATTGCCGTTACTCGCCTGCGCTTTTACAACCGGACGCTCTTGCCTGACATGAAGGGATGGCGTGCTTTTCTCAGGCGCTTGCGCGCTACTTGGCGTCTGCCCGCCGGTGACTTCGGGAAACATGCGCGGCCCATTCACCGTGCTTACGGGAGCTTCCGGCACGCGAATATTTTTCTGAACGGGAGGAATTTTATTGGCGTCCTGCGCCTCCTTCGAAATCGACGGAATAACAAACAGGGAATGATTTCCAAGCTGGATTTCATCCCTCGAACGCAAGGGGCCATATTCTTGAACCCGCTCTCCATTAACCCCTATGCCGATCAGCGGGTTGTAACTGAAAATGCGCGCTCCTTCAGCGGTAAAACGGATTTCAGCATGGCGCTTGCCGATCATCCATCCCTTGATGACAATGTCGCAGCCATCATCCCTTCCAATGGTCACGATACCGGCGGCGAACACCCGTTCGTGCAAAGTACCGTCAGGAGATTTGTGGATAACGCGATGCGTAGACATATCTTTTATTCACTATTTTCCTGCGACGCCAGCGCATCAGGATTGTCTTCCGGGGAAGGCTGCGAAGGCGCTTTCCCGTCTTTGACAGGAAGGCGCGGATAATAAGTGGCGCTGCCTTCTTCCATCAGGACAGGCTCTCCCCCGCCGTTCTGAAACGAAACGTCCGGCCACAAAATGCGAAGGTCAATGGGGCTTTCAGGCGCACCCGGGAACGGAACCGGCGGCGGCGCTTTCCAGCCCAGCGGTTTTACGTTTTGATCGAGTAATTTTTCTTCGGTATCACGAGTAAGCTGCTTGTAACGCTCTTCGCCTTTCCTGACAACTTCGCCATCGGAAGAGATAAAGCTGGGCGTGATGATAATGACCAGTTCACTGCGCTCCCCATCCGTTTCGTTACTCTTGAACAGATGCCCCAGCAGTGGAATTCTGCCCAGAAACGGCACTCTGTTTTCGCGGTCTCTGGCAGTGATGGACGCCAACCCCGAGAGCAGCATGGGCTGTCCGTCGACCAGATCGAGCTCCGACTCCGCCTTGCGCGTGAGCAAGCCCGGTATGTTCATGACCGTCACGGAGCCGTCAATTTGACTCACCTCTGCGGCAACCTTGGCGCGAATGTTGCCGAGCTTGTCGCACAGGGGTTCAATTCCCAGCCGGACGCCATATTCCTTGAACTGCACGTTGGCAGCTCCAACTCCATTCACGACAGAAATGGGCAGTTCGCCTCCCGCAGTGAAATTTGCCTTGCCCCCGCAACGCGCCGTCAGCCGCGGTTCCGCGACAACGTAAGCATCGCCCTGATCCCGCATAAGATTGATCCGGGAAGAAATAACCGAAGCCATGCTCAAGGTTGTCCAGAAAGGCGTGACATAACTCGGATCATGCCTTCTGCTTATATCGCCGCGAACGCTGAAATTCGGCCCCGGCGCGCCCTCATCCCACTGGACGCCTAATCTCTCCAAAGCAGATCGTCTGATTTCCACCAGCTGCGCAATGACATGCACTGTGCGTTCTTCCAGCGCCACATCGCTACCGGTAACAAGCACAATCTGATCCGCAAAAGCTTTTTGCAAGGCGTCAACAAGCGGTATTTGTTTCGATTTCAGCGTTTCCGCTTGCAGAAACACCCGATTGCCTATCAGTGAAACCTTGATATTCTCTTCCTTCTCAAGCAGATCCCGAACCTGCGCCCAGGTCTTCGCAGGACTGTTGAGCCCGACTTCCACGCCGTAGGTAATCTCGCTTCCGTCCTTGAGCCACAGATGTACCGTTGAGCGCCCCGCGTCGTTGGCGATAATCAGCAAATCGTTTTCGTTGACGGCTGCAACCGACACAATCTTGCCGTTTCCGATGGCGGTCTTGGCAGCAGGCGAAGATAATTTGACGACTCTTGTCTCCCCTACATAGAGGTGAAAACTGCCTTCCAAATTCTGCGGCGGCTGCCAGCGTGAATCTGCCATGTATGACTGCGCCAGCGTCGCGGCGCCCTCTGCATTCTTCTGTGCGACAGGCGTGGCCTTCTTCTTCAAGGGCGCGGATTCTTGCTGCGCAAATAGCGGCATTGCCACGCATATGGCGAGAAAAAACAACATGGCAGCGCGTATGCTGCCATGCGCGTGTTTACCGGTATTTTTTACTTGAGCCGTAAGGGTTGCAGCCTGCCGTTCAAGCATTTCGGTCTCCTGATTTCTGATATCTGAATTCATATCGTTTGTTCCTTGTATCCCCATCATCGCGTTCATTTCGCCCGCCGTTTAATTTTTGCGGCATTAGCAGTTACGCCCGCAGCAGAATTTCTTGCCGGCACATTGGCTGCATCCATCCCACTGTCTTGTTCCGCCTGATGCTCTATCAGTCCTTCAATTCCATCCGGAGGATTTGACTGCCCATCGCCGGTTGCCCCATTTGCGCCGGTAACGATGCCGCTTGGATAAGGATGTATTTCCGACCTGAGTACTCCGGTGGCTCTGCCACCGACATAAAAAGCAACGCCGCTTTCATCTTCACTGCCGCTTGGCCACAAATCGTTTTCGCGGGTAGGACGATAAGCAGCCGCGCTTTGTTCGGAACGCTTGAGCGCAGCTTTGAGTTCTCCGTTTTCCTGCGCGATGAGTACCATGCCAATTTCATCTGGTAGCAGATCCAGCGTGAGCGTGGAATAGCGCCGGTCAAACTCCCGTCCATCGACCGTCGTTTCCCGCCGTACGATATTGCCGGTCGCCTTGACCAGCACATCCTGCAACAAAGGCATTACCACCTTGTTTTCCTTAACGCCCGGAATGCCCCGGTTTTCCTTTCTGATAACAAAAAGATCAATCCGGTCATAAGGCCGAACCATGCCGGAAATGGAGTTCAGTTCGTCCACCGCGATGGTCAGCGCGCGCCGGTTTTCGTCCAGCATGTCCGAGAAAGAGGGGTTAGCTCCGCTGGAGAGATACGTCCATAGAAGCGGCCGCCCCACCGGCAAGTTAATTTTCAGACTTTGTCCCAAAGCGCGATCAATGTCTCCGGGAGCCACTGCGTCTGGAGGAATCATATCCACCGGCATTTGACGAATAGCGAAATCGTCAACGATCACCCGGTTGTTCACGGGTACGTTGTTCCTGGCTACCACGACCGCAGCTTTTTCCGTATGGTCGGCATAACGTGCTTCCAGTTCAGCCGCCCTTTGATCAAGGTACACCTTCACCAGAAAAGCCGCTAAAACTGCCATGCCGATGGCCAGCCCGAGAAGAATCAACCGCCTTATGCCTGATGTCATTTGTTATGTTCCTTGTGATGATCTTTGATATTTCCCCAATTGCGTCGCGTCGGCACAGCTCAGGGCACCAGATTTGCCGTTGAGCCGACAACAGGATTTCCTATTGCGTAAACTGTGATTTCGTGATTCTTCTTTATGGCTTCCATCATTCTGTCCATGGCCGACTTTTTTTCGTCGCCAAAGGGAATAAACAATGCCGTGATCAGTATCACGGCACAAACGGTGTACTCCACTATGGCTTGTCCTTTTTGCCTTGCGCTGCGCGGGCATTTTCGTGTTGGCTTCATTGCGTTATCTCGTTATAAATCACCGTGGTTTTTTCTTTGTCTTTCTTATGCACATCCACGATCAAGAGCCGGTTTTCCCTGGTAAAACCCAGTTGCCGGTGCGTGCCGGTTTTGATCGTATCGTCCTTGTCGCGATGCCAACCCGCCGCAATGTAATGCTCACGCAAATACATTGCGTTGTCTTCCACCGATTGCTTGTTCTCCACGGTAACAAGGCGGTTGGCTTTCAAGCCGTCATGGCTGTCCTGATGCTGAATAACCGCGCTTCCCGGCATTCGTGGGATATCGCGGGCCAGCTTTTCGGGGACTTCCATTTTGAAAACATCCAGCGACGAAACAAGAACGCTCACCGCTTTTCCGTCTTCCGGTGTCATTTCGACATTGATCAAACGCTTGTCCGGCATCATCGCGCCAATCATCTTGCGTTGGGGCGCGGAGCTTTCCGCAAACTTCCCCTGCATCGCGTTGTCCTTGAAATGCTTCCGGTAAAACTTCAGCGTTTCATCAGGATCCAGCGTCGTAAACCGGATGATTTGCATCGGCGCACCGTTATAACGCATGTCGGCAGCAATGATTTCCGGCGCGGTATTGCGCGGCACAGGCAAAGCCTCCGCTTTGCCCGCAGCAAGACAATGCGGCGCAACGAACGCCAGCGCAAGCCCAAGAATCGACAAAAAGCCATCGATTCTTCGCTTCAGCAATCGCCTACCCAACCATTGCATATCCCACCGCCCCCAGGCTTCTGATCCTTTATCCAGAACAGACAGCCCTGCGGCATCGCAGGGCTATCCATCAACCGCCTACGGATAAATCGAATATGCCATTCTTGCCTCGTACCCTACAGCGACAAACTTGCCGTTGCCATAGGCGATGGAATTAATAGCACTCCCCCCATCCAATTCGAATGTGCTGGCGCCGCTACCAGTACCCGGTGGTATGGCGTACCAGTTGATGCCGTTTGCTGAATACGCCATTTTCCCAACATATCCTCCTGCGACAAACCTGTTATCACTGAAGGCGAGACTAAAGATGGGAGTACCTAGAGTCTTGCCAATGTCAGAGTTATAGTACGTGCCAAATGAAGTGGTTGTACCGTTGGTATTGCCCGGCGGTATGGCTGTCCAATTCACGCCATTCGCCGAATACGCCATTTTTGCATCGTGCCCTACGGCGATAAACTTCCCGTTACCGTAGATAACGTCGTTGATGGCGGAAAGGCCGAATGTGGTGGTGGTATTGTTGGCGGAACCCACCGGTATGGTGGTCCAATTCATACCGCCATCTGTTGAATACGTCATTCCGCTTCCTACAGCGACAAACGTACCATTACCATAGCCGATATTCATGATAATGCCGTCTGCGCTGAATCCGCTTTTGCCGGGGCCGGTGCCCGATGGTATGGCTGTCCAGTGGGTGCCATCTGCTGAATACGCCATCTTGCCATTGTGTCCCACAGCAACAAACTTCCCGTCGCCAAAGGCAACATTACGGATAAAGCTGTTATAGCCGGTACCGAATGTGGTGCTTACACTGTTATCGGTACCCGGCGGTATGTTCGTCCAATTTATACCATTCGCCGAATACGCCATTCTGCCGTCCCCTCCTACAATCCATCCCACAGCGACAAACACCCCATTACCGTAGGCGATGGCGTTAACAGCGCTAGTGCCTATTCCGAAGAGGTTCGACAGTAAAGCGGTCCATTTCACGCCGTCCGCTGAATAGGCTATTTTGCCTACCGTTCCTCCGGCGACAAACTTCCCGCCGCCATAGGTAATAGCGTAGATGCCACTTGTGCCGAATGTACTGGTCGTGTCATTGACGCTGCCCGGGGGGATGGCGATCCAGGTCATGGCCGAAGGCGTGCCGCCGGGATCGCCCGGGCCTGTTCCGGGATTGTTACTTCCCGATCCGCCCCCGCCTCCGCCTCCACAGGCGGTAAGCGCAAACACGGTGGCGACCATCAGCAATGTCTTAATGTTGGTTTTCACGGCAAACTCCTTTCACTCAATAGGTTTAAATCCATGCCAGCTTTAATAACTTGTCCAACGGGCAGTGGTTCGCGCGGTCAATTGCACAGCCCTGTCGCTTGTCGCGTTCCTTTCGGCAGCGTATCGCTCGGCACGATATCGCCCCGTATGCATCCCGGTTTGAAGTTCTCGAACGGCGTAAACGGTCCAAGTAGCGTGAATACGTCGGTCAGTTCCCCAAACTTGGAAGCCGGCACCAGTGGTTCAACGATGGCTTCTTCGTGCTGCTTGCCGCCCGCGCTCCAGCCATCGGCCAGCGCCGCCGCAGTTTGGGTAAGCCCCAGATTCAGGCTGTCAAAAACAGCCACATTGCGGACGTTCTTGAGTGGGACGTTGACCTTCGCCACATAGATGCCGTTTTTCTCCAGGGATGGCGTGCTGCCGCCCAGAAAAGACAGGACTTTGGCAATGTTGTTATAGAGGCTTGCAATCGTCGAAGTCGTCTTCCCATTTTCCGCAAGCGAAACCAGCTTGGGCGCGCCGACATCGCCACCTTCAACGTCAATCACTTTGTCTCCGGTGTGCACGGAATAAAATGAGGGCAAATCCTTGTTGGAAAGCCCGCTCGCAGCGTTGGATTTAATCGCCGCTTCCGGCTTTCCGAAAAAGCGCGTCATCATCGAATCACCGATTTCGCCGGGCGACCTGACAGCCGCCGCCGCTCCATTGACCGCTCCTTCGCGCCACACCGTCCGCTCCCAAGCCGCGTAACGCGCTCCGTTAAGCGCCGTAGTACGCGCCTGCCCGTAAGCGTACAGCACCCAACCGAAAATAAAGATCGGGATGAGTACCAGCAACAGCGACAACACCACTTCCGTAAGCGCCTGTCCGCGCTGGCGGCTAACATCATGACCGGATAAAACCATTTTTGCTCCTATCTCCGGATGTTCAGGGACCAGTAAGCTGCAAGTTCGCCGCCACAGCGACAGGTACCGCCGTTAAACGCGGCTGCCAGTAGGGCGAAAACAAACTCGCATAAGTACCGTCCGGATACGATTTGTTGGGCAACCGCCCCGCTGACGGATCGTGTTCATTTGTCGTGGGGCGGCGGAAATAAACTTCCGCGGCGGCCAGGCCGAAAACTTTGGGACGCCCTTCGCTTAAATGAAAAGGGTTGCCCGCCTTTGTCTGGAAGGTTTGCGTGGCGTTCGGCGTACTGTTACTCTGAACAGGTTTGTGCACCATCACCACAAAGGTGAATTCGTTGCGCTCCCCTTCCTTGATCTTTTGCAAATCCCAATAAGGCTGTATGCCGTCGTATGTATCCTTCATGCTTCCGGTGTTTCTATTCCTGTCCCAGTGATAAGCCATCGAATGCCCATCTGAAAAACGACCACCGAAAAGGCTGCCGAGGAGGCTTCCCCAAAAAGAATTCCGGGAAGAAGAAGACAAACCGCCGCTGGAGAGATTTCTCCAATCGTTATTGGACTCATCGTCAAAGGTGTAGTCGTTGGCGGTAACGTCCCCGGCCATCCAGAGGCGAAGCCATTTGGTACAGATGTATGGACCACTCCATCCCCAACAGATATCCCAAAACTTGAGCTCAAATCCGTCTACGGCTACCCAAGTTTCGTTATCGCTGCTCAACTCCGCGCCACCATGGAAAAAATAATCACTGTCGAGAAAACCATACGAGGGAATATAAGGCGACCCCGGAGGCGTCGGAGGCCATTCATGCCTGTCGGTGAAACGGTCACGGGACAGGTTAACTACCTGCCGCATCCGGTCGTAATTAGGGTCTGGGCCGCTGCTGTTGCTGTTGTCGTAGGCGTTTTTCGTTCTACTGCTCTTACGCTGCTCGGTGAAATTCGCAAGAAAACCCGCTGTCAACGCGGCTGTTCCCGCCGTACCCGCCAGCTCTACCCCGGTCGTTCCCTCCAGCGCGCTCCATTCCAGTTGCGGATCGTTGGCCTTGACGACAGCATCAATAGCGCCGCTCACATCGGCAACCGTTACGCCATGCACTCCCGACTGCATCACGAAAAGGCCTTTGATAAGCATATTTTGCGCGGAAGCAATCTCCCGCAATGCAGGTAACACCATGTCCTCTATGATTTCTTTCAACTCCTCAAACGCCTCGCCGATGGCTTCCAGAATCGGCCCGATATAAGGAATCCCAGCCAGATACTTTAATTTCGAAATATCGTCCGCCGCCAGATAAACCATCTGGCTCAACGAGGCCAGACTGACCAGTTGACCGATTACTGCGTGGTTGGCCACCATCGCCCGATTGGTGTAGGCGATGAAATTAAGATCCCTTGCCACAACGGTAGCCATCGCGTATGCCCCGGCATCGGCCGCGTTCAGGGTTTGGGTCTTGGCGTGGGTCATCTGGCTGATGTTGAAGGCGGCATAGGTCATCAGCGACAAAAAAATAATCGCCGCCAAAGCCAGGAAAATGGCTTGCCCGCGTTCGTGCTTCATGCTGCGCAATTTCATGATGGCATAGGATTAACGAAACCCCGCCTGCTTCCTGTATCGCAACAGGAAGCAGGAAAAGCTAAACGAAGAAAACAGAAACGGCTGTCTCTATTTCTTTTCAGCAAAATCAGTAAGATTTTTTTCGGTCTTCCCTGCTGCGCTAGTAGCAGAAGTCTGGGATGCTGTTGTTTGCGTAGTGCCATCCTGCCCCGACAACGCCATAGCTGCCGCCGCCGTCTGGTGGCGCAACGTATCGCCGAAAAATGAATACACCGCAATCGACGCAATGGCGATAAGCGCCACAATAATGATGTACTCTGTCATCCCTTGACCGGCTTGACGCGCAAAACGGCGGATCTTCATCGAATGGTCTTTCATGATGCTACCTCCCTTCACATTAGCTGGTAAAAAATCAGAGAAACAAATACAAGACATCTGCCATAAAGCACTGCGGTTTCTACATTCTTCAAAGCGAAAGCGCAATTGTCTCCAAATCACGACAGTCCTGAATGCGGCCCACGACTGAATTGTTGGCCGTCGTGGCAATCATCAGTCTGTCGGCGGCATACAATGCCGCCATGACTGCGTCTGTTCGACTTCTCCGTAGCAAAAGCATCCGCGCCCTTGAGGCGCGTTATGCCGACGCGCAACCGCCGCTGATGGAACGCGCCGGCGCTGCGGTTGCGGCGGCGGCGCGGGAAATGTTGGGATCGACCAAGGGGCCGGTGTTGATTGTCGCCGGTACGGGCAATAACGGCGGCGATGGTCTGGTCGCGGCGCGTATCCTCGCAGAGCAGGGCTACAACATCACGGTCGTTCGCGCCGGTAAAGACATGCTCCCGCAGCGGAACTGGCAACTCGCCATCGACGCCCTGTTCGGTATCGGGCTGACCCGCGCTATCGAAGGCGAGTTCGCCGATCTGGTCGAGCGTATTAACGCGCTGCCTTGCCCGATTCTGGCAATCGACATTCCAAGCGGCCTGTGCGCCAATACTGGCCGCGCGCTCGGCGTCGCCGTCCGCGCAACGCGCACGCTTTCTTTCATCACCGGCAAGCCGGGGCTGTACACATTGGATGGCCCGGATCACTGCGGCGAAGTCGTGATTGACGCCCTCGGTGTGGAGGCTGCCGAAGCGGAGGGCTGCCTCATTTCGCACGCGCTGTTCAAAGCTCACCTGAAGCCGCGCCTGCGCAATTCGCACAAGGGCGATTTCGGCAGCGTTGGCATTCTCGGCGGCGCATCGGGCATGTCCGGCGCGGCGCTGCTGGCCGGACGCGCCGCGCTACAACTGGGCGCGGGGCGGGTATACGTCGGCATGTTGGAACGCCTCGCGGTCGATCCTGCTCAACCCGAATTAATGTTGCGGCCCGCCCATGAAGTTTTCGCGCTCGCCACCGCGCTGGCAATCGGCCCCGGCCTTGGCCGCTCGGAAGAAGCCGGAGAACTGCTGCGGCAGGCGCTTGCCAGTCCGTTGCCGCTGGTGCTTGATGCCGACGCGCTCAACCTGCTGGCTGCCCGCCCCGTGCTGCTGGAAAAAATCCGCCGCAGCGACGCGACGCGCATTTTGACGCCCCACCCCGCCGAAGCCGCCCGCCTGCTGGCGGTGACGACCGAGGCCGTGCAAGCAGATCGTCAGGCCGCCGCGCAGCAACTTGCCCTCAAACACCGCGCCATTGTCGTTCTCAAAGGTTGCGGCAGTATTGTCGCTATGCCCGATGGTCACTGGTTCATCAATCCGACCGGAAACGCCGGTCTGGCTTCAGCGGGCAGCGGCGATGTCCTCACGGGCATGATCGTTGCGCTCATCGCGCAACACTGGCCGCCGCTGGAAGCCACGCTCGCCGCCGTGCATCTGCATGGCGCGGCAGCCGAAATGCTGGCCGCCTCCGGTACCGGCCCCATCGGCCTGACCGCCAGTGAAATCATCACCGCCGCCCGCAGCCTGCTCAACCGCTGGATCGCCGATGCTGTATAGCCGCTGCCGGTAGAATCAGTACCGAAAGGAACTCGTCATCATGGATTTTGCACTCCACCTCGCGGCGGAAATCGACCGCAACGTTTCGGCAGCCCTGATCGAAGACATCGGCGGCGGCGACCTCACCGCCCTGCTGACGCCTGCCGGCCGCGCCT
>JAISPO010000198.1 GCA_031274855.1 Zoogloeaceae bacterium
GGTTAACAGGGTTTGTTCGGCGGTATTGAAATAGCGATCAGTCATGGCGTGGGTTGGGGTGAATCTGGGGGCGCTTCCGGCGCTGGCGCGGTTATTTTCTCCACCTTGGGTTCCGCCCATGAGCCGGTGATGGCGTAGTTGAAGGCAAACGCCTTGTCGAGCGGATTGCCCAAGACCTTGTCTAACAACCAGATCGCCACCCCAAAAATCGGGTTGACTACAACCATGCCGGTCGCAATCGTCTCGCCGAGGGTCGGCTGTACGCGAACCTTGAGGTCTTGTGTTTCATCAGCGATATTGGCTGTGCCGTCCAGCAACACCCTGGCAGCGGGGCCGGTGATCTCGAACTCGCGGGTATTCATGACGCCGCCCATGATGACGGCCTTGCCTTTGATGGCGTCGAAGGCAAAGCCCTCGCTGAACACATCCCGGAAGTCGAGCGTAATGCGCCGCGGCAGCGATTGCAGGCTCAATACGCCCAGCAGCCGCCCGACGCCGGGTTCGAGCGTCTTGAACTGGCCGTCTTTCGCGTCCAGACTCAGACCGCCGCCCAGACTCGAATAGTCGATGCCGGTCGGTGGCCCTTGCCAGTAAAGGCTTCCGGTCAACGTGGCCTCGCCCTTCTGGATCGCGTCGGGGTAACCGAATCTTGCCAGCAGCTTTTCGACGTTACTCGTGGTAAGGCGGAAATCCAGCGCGCTGACCCCCGGCGTGTTGCCGCGTGGTTCCACCCAACTGCTGGTACCTTCGACTTTGCCGTCCTCGTTATGGAACTGAAAGTTGACGCCCCAGATACCTTGGGCATTGCCTGCGTGCGCCTCCAAGCGGCCAAGCTCTCGGCCCCGCCATTGCAGGCTGTCGATGTTCAGGTCTATCTGGTCGATTCCTGTTGTGTTGCTACCACTAGCAGCGGAACCGTTACCACTACCGCCAATGACCTGCTGCCAAGCATCAATATCAATCGGCGTCTTGATCGCCAGCAAAACGCCGCGTCTGGGCAACTCCGCGTTTGCGCCGCCTACAACCAGCAGCCCGCGCTGGATTACAGCCTCGCCGCCTTTTTCATGCCTGCGGATAATCTGCCCGCGCAGGATATTACCGAGGCTGAAGTCCCATTGCTCGCGCGCGCCCGGCGTCCTGTTCACTATCGTACGCCGCGCTCTGGTCGTCGATTCTGGCATGGGCTTGAGTTCGAATACCAGAGGCATGGTCTCGTTCGCGGCTTTGTTGAAAGGTTCCGGTAAGCCGGAAGAAATGCCTGTGAGCGACGACTTGAACCGCAATTCCAGCGAATCTTTCTTTGTTTGTATGGTGCCGCGCCAGGTAGCCGCTCCGGTTAGATGATCCAGAAGCGGCAGCGCAAATTGTTGTCTGAGCGCCGCCGCTTGAACCGTCCCGTTGGCCAGAATCGTAATTTGTCCATCCACGGTTTTGATATCGACCGTCAGCGGCCCGCCCAGCATGGCCGCCCGAATCTTGTTGGCAGACAGCCCATGCTCCGTGAAATGAAGCTCGCCATTGATGTCGGATATCGACGGCAGTTCCGCGTCGTAGCTCAGGCGGTTGTTCAGAAAGCGGAAGCGGCCATCCACTTTGGTGGCACTGAGATTTTCGAGCGGCAGGTCGAGGCGCAGGCGCAGTTCGCCATTGCCGTCGATTTGCATTCCCTCGGTCGCGTTGCCGATATAACCGCTGACCGGACTGGTGGCGATGAAGCTCAGGAACTCGCTTACCTGTCCCCGCGCCGTGCCGGTGACGATGAGCGGTTGCGGCTTACCGAGATCGGCGAATTCCGCTTTGACGTCAGCCAGTTGCACGCCTCCGGCCGAAGCCTGCTGAACGCCGACCAGCAGGCGGGAGCCGGAGACCAGCAGGTCGCCGCTGATGTTCTCGATGGCCGGCCAGTTCGGGTCGTAGCGCAGTGTTGCCTTGCGCAAAGGCGCCTTCACTTCAAAAATGCCCGATCCGTCCGCGAATGGGAAATGGTCGAGATTTCCCTTCAGGCGCAAAGTGGCGTTTGTCTGAGCGTTGCGAATGGATTCCTTCAGCCAGGCGCGCACATCCGCATTTATCGCCAGTGGCATGTAGCGCCATACCGCGCGGCCATCGGCCCGCGTCAATTTTGCCGACAAGTCGATTTCGCCCGCGCCCTTGCCGCCATAGCGGTAGCGCCCACTGGCATCACCGGCGGCATCCGCATTTTCGAATTTCGCGTTTTGGAGTTGCACATCGACAAGGCCATCGCGCACCGTCCAGCCGGCATTGGCTTTGAGGGAAGCCAATGCGATTGAGGGCTGCTCAAACACCTGCGGCAACACCAGCGTCGCCGCGCGCATGTCGAGGTTCAGTTCGCCGCCGCGTTCATCGGCTTCTATTGTTCCGGTCAGGCCCGAAAAGCCCAGCGGCAATCCCTGCTGAGCATTGAGGCTGAGATTCTCAAACCGGGTTCGTATCAAATAGGCGCTGAGCGCCGCTGGTGTTTCTGTCCAGCCAAGCTGGAGATCGCGCACCCGTCCGCGTGGATTCCAGGCGATGAGCTTCTTGCGCAGCGCGGCATCGAACGGAAAATATTTTGCCAATACCGCCAGCGTGCCGAGATCGAGAACATTGGCGCTGGCCGCCCCCCGTCCGATACCGCTGCTTTCCTCCTGACGCCAACTGAAAGCGATATCAGCCGGTTCCAGACGCGCGCCGTCATACGTTGCCAGGAAAAGACGCTGGGTTTGCAACGCGAAGCCATCCCGCTCCCGCCGCGCCACGATTCTGCCATCCACAAACTCCATGTCGAGCTTCGGCAAATCGGAAGCCAGCCGGGTAATGGTTCTGCTCAGGCGCACATCGGCGGTGACGGCCATCACCGAATCGCGCTCCAGATCGAACCACAGGCGCAGGCCGCCATAGCCGCGCACCA
>JAISPO010000086.1 GCA_031274855.1 Zoogloeaceae bacterium
GTAGTGCCGATGGCCGCCTGAATGGCGACATCGTACATCTGCCTCGGAATCAGGCTGCGCATTTTGGCGGCCAGCTCACGGCCGCGGTAGGCCGCATTGGCGCGATGCACGATTACCGACAAGGCGTCGACGCGATCGCCGTTGATGAGCACGTCGAGCTTGACGACATCGGCAGCGCGATATTCCTTGAACTCGTAATCCAGCGAAGCATAGCCGCGCGACACCGATTTCAGCTTGTCAAAGAAATCAAACACCACTTCGGCCAGCGGCATTTCATAAGTGACATGCACCTGCCGCCCGTGGTAACGCATATCCACCTGATTGCCGCGCTTGGCTTCGCAAAGCGTAATGACCGCGCCCAAATAATCCTGCGGCACGAATACTTCAGTGGTGATGATCGGCTCGCGGATTTCCTCGACCTTCTGCACTTCCGGCAGCTTGGAGGGGTTTTCGACCAACAGCTCCGTGCCGTCGCGCATCAATACCTGATAGACAACGGTGGGCGCAGTGGTAATCAAATCTTGATCGAATTCGCGCTCAAGACGCTCCTGCACGATCTCCATATGCAGGAGGCCGAGGAAGCCGCAACGGAAGCCGAAACCGAGCGCCTGCGAGACTTCCGGCTCGAAGTGCAGCGAAGCGTCGTTAAGCTGGAGCTTTTCCAGAGATTCCCGCAGGCCGTCGTACTGGTTGGACTCGACAGGATAGAGGCCGGCAAACACCTGAGGCTTGATTTCCTTGAACCCCGGCAGCGGTGTTGCCGCCGGTTTGTCGGCGAGGGTTACGGTATCCCCGACCTTGGCTGCTTTCAGTTCCTTGATGCCGGAAATGATGAAGCCGACCTCGCCCGCCGAGAGCTGCTCCTGTTGTTGCGACTTCGGAGTGAAAACGCCAACCTGCTCGCAAAGATGCGCAGCGCCGGTGGACATGAGAAGAATTTTGTCCTTGACCTTGAGGACGCCTTCGACCACCCGCACCAGCATGACCACGCCGACGTAGTTATCGAACCAGGAATCAATAATCAACGCCTTGAGACGGGCATCGGGATTCCCTTTGGGCGGCGGTATGCGGGCGATGACCGTTTCCAGAATGTCGTCGACACCCATGCCGGTCTTGGCCGAGCAGGGAACCGCGGCGCTGGCGTCGATACCGATCACATCTTCGACTTCCGCTTTCGCCGTTTCGGGATCGGCCTGCGGCAAATCCATTTTGTTCAGCACCGGAATGACCTCGACACCGAGATCGAGCGCGGTATAGCAGTTGGCGACTGTCTGCGCCTCGACGCCCTGCGAGGCATCGACCACCAGTAAGGCGCCTTCGCAGGCCGACAGGCTGCGCGAGACTTCGTAGGAGAAATCGACATGCCCCGGCGTGTCGATCAGATTCAGGTTGTAACGCCTGCCGTCCCGCGCTTGATACCAGAGCGCGGCGGTTTGCGCCTTGATGGTAATGCCCCGCTCGCGTTCGAGATCCATCGAATCGAGCACCTGCGCTTCCATTTCGCGGTCGGACAGGCCGCCGCAACGCTGAATGATCCGGTCGGCCAGCGTCGACTTGCCGTGGTCGATGTGCGCGATGATGGAAAAATTACGAATGTGATCCAAAGCAGTAAAAAAGGCGCTGTCTCAGCGCCTTGGGGCCGTGTTGCGAAAGGCGTGAATTTTAACGGAAGCCAGCCAGATATTCACGTACTTTCGGCTCATTGAGAAAGTAATGGCAAAGCTCCTGGCCACCGGCGGCCAGCACGGGGACGAGTTCATCATATTGCGCCTCAAGCGCGGGGTCGGCATCCACGTCAAGCACTGTCAACTCGAATTGAAACTCGCCGCGCAATACCTCAAGCGCAACGCGCATGTCGTCGCACAGGTGGCAATAACCCCGGCTGTACAAGGTCAACCGGGGCAGCGTGTCTGTCATTTGTCGCCGACGCCGCGGATGGTAATGAATACCCGCGCCTCGCCGCGCAAGACGAGCAGCGTCAGTATTGAGGATTTGTCGAATTGGGTCAGCAAACCGTTGAACTGTTCGATGGATTTCAACTCGGTCTGAACCCCTTTACTGATGAGCGAAAGGAGGATATCGCCCGAACGCAAATCAGTACGGCCTCCGCCGCTCACGATGCTTTCCACCAGCAAGCCGTGTTCGAGTCCGGTCTTTTTCTTCTGCATGGCCGAGAGTTCGGACAATACCAAGCCCAAACGGTTGGCCGTCAACTCATTGCCCTTTCCGCCGTGTCTGGCTTGGGCAACCGCTTTCTCATCGGGCATTTCGCCAACGGTGACGGCAAGGTCGCGTGTGCTCCCGTTATGCCAGATCTGCACCGTAGCGCGTGCGCCCGGCTTGGTCGAGCCGACCAGACGGGGTAAATCGGACGAACGGCCTATCGGCTTGCCATCGTATTTGAGGATGACATCGCCCACTTCCATGCCCGCTTTTTCGGCGGGAGAACCCTTCTCCACCGAGGCGATCAATGCGCCTTCGGGCGTAGCCAGCCCGAACGACTCCGCCAATTCCGTTGTCACATCCTGAATCAAAACGCCCAGACGGCCACGGCTCACTTTGCCGCTCGCCCTGAGTTGATCCTGAATTTCCATGGCGACATCAATGGGGATCGCGAAGGAAAGCCCCATGAAACCGCCGGAGCGGGAATAAATCTGGGAATTGATGCCGACCACTTCGCCTTTCATATTGAACAACGGCCCGCCGGAGTTCCCGGGATTGATGGCAACGTCAGTCTGAATGAAAGGAACGTAATTTTCTTGCGGCAGGGAGCGCCCCTTGGCGCTGACGATACCGGCGGTGACGGAACTGTCGAAACCGAATGGAGAGCCGATGGCCACCACCCATTCCCCCACCTTCAGACGGGCCGGATCGCCCATTTTCACCACCGGCAGGTTCGCGGCCTCGATCTTGAGCAGCGCGACATCGGTACGCTTGTCCGCGCCGATCACCTTGGCCTTGAATTCCCGCTTGTCGGTGAGTTTGACCACCACATCGTCGGCCTTGTCGACCACATGGGCATTGGTCAGGACAAAGCCATCGGCGCTGATGATGAAGCCGGAACCCAGCGATTGATTTTTGAACTCGCGGGGCAAGTCAGGCATCGGGTGCGGCAGGAAGCGGCGGAACAAATCGAAAGAAGGGTCATCCTCGTCAAACGGGAACGAATGCGTGAAGCCCTGCCCCTTGATGACCTGCGTTGTGCTGACGTTGACCACTGCCGGCCCCTGCTTCTCGGCCAGTTCGGTAAAGTCCGGCAGGCTCTGCCCGAAAGCGAGGACAGCAAACAACGCCGAGCCGATGCCGAGAAGAATGCGCTTGATCATAATGGCAGCCTCTTATGCAAATCAATGACGGATGTTTTCAGCCGCATGGCAGGTTGCGGCTGCCGTTGTCCTGAACGGCGCAAGTGATACCAGCCGAGCAGCAAACCCACGGCCATTCCCGACACAGCGCCCGGCTCGCGCGCGATGGCCATGCCTCCGGCAGCCAGCATGATCGCCAACAGCAACGGCAGCAGATAACAATGGAGCACGGCTTTCAGGACAGAACCGGCGGGCATGCTGAGGATCACCGTATCGCCGGCGCGCGCGCCGATCTCGTTGCGGAAACGCTGCAAGCGTTTGACCCTGCTGGCGCTCAAGCCGCAATTCCCGGCTTTGCCGCAGCCCGCGCAGGCGGATTGAATATCGAGCCAGACATAGTCGCCATCGAGGCGCTGGACGATGGCTTCGCTTTCGTTCATTTTCGTCGCGGCTCGATGCCGTCCCCGAAACGGCGCAGCGCCACCGCCGGAATATCGCCCATCAGAATGATTTGGTAATCGCCGATCTGCCGCTTGTAGACATTCACAGCGCCGACGGGGAAAGCGCTCGCGTCCTCGCGTGTTCGTCCGGCCAAAGGCTCAACGAAAACCGAAAACGCAGCCAAGCCGTCCGAAAATATCAGTTGAGTGCTTTCCGGCGCATCCGGCCGCAGCTTTTTCTTGATGCCCGAAACATAGCGGAACCCCGGCAGGGGATTCTTGAACAGCCATTGCCCGCTATCGGCGCGCACCTGATTGGAGTTGATGCGCTGAACCGTCCAGCCGCTATCCTTGAGTTCACTGCTTTCGGGCGCGGTTTTGGGCTGCACCATGGTCATGTCAACAGGGCCGCCGATTTTGACTTCGGTGAAAGTAAAACTTTCGAGAATGACGCCACCCTCCCCGATCAGCTTCGATTTGAGCAGCAAACCGGTATTGGGTTCGATCCAGAATTGATGCCCGAAACGGAAACTGTCTCGCGGCTCGACGGATATCTGGAGGCCATTGATCCCCGCTATCCTGCCCGTCACGCCTTTGCGAATGAAATAGTGCTCGGTGAGACCGGCGAGATTTCGGGGCATGAAGGTGGGGAAAAGCTGGCGCGCGCTGTGGCGCTCAATAATCACCAGCTTGTCATCGGGAAGATAGCAACTGACTTCTTCGTTATACCGGATGACTTCCCGCGGGCTGCCATCGAGCGCCTCCAGCCGTTCATACTCATTCCCGCCATCGACCAGACGGGTAATCCGCGAAGTTTCTGTTTGGCTGTCGTTCTGATAAACGAAAACTCCGGTATAGATCAGCTTTTGCGCGGAACTGGCCGCTTTCTGCAATAGCTGTAACGCCTCGCCCGACGAATTTGTTTGCTCGGCCCGCAAGGAAAATGAAACCAGCCCAAGAAGCGCCGCCAGCAGGAAGGGGATGACAGCGGCTTTTGTCATTTTCGGTTGTCCATGACCAAAACGGTTCTGATGTGTTGCGCCCCGCCCTGAAAATTCAGTTCGGGCGCGTTGGTCTGGTGGGCCAGCAAATATTCCTGCATACCTTTTTGGTTGGCAGGAAGCACGGCTGCCGGAACCGGCGGCGGCTGCGTTTTTTCCGCCACAATCACTTCATTGCCCCCATTGCCCTGCGGCGCCAGCGCCAGCCATCCCACGACCGCAACGCCTGCCGCCGAGGCTGCCAATGCCATGACCGTACGGGGCCAGGCTTTCGCGGGTTTGGCGCGTGGCGCGAACACGACAGGCTCATTGGCCAGCTCCTGCATGACGTTCGCGGTGATATCGCAGGCCAGGTTCGACTCCGCGCGCAGCGCATCGCCGATCAACTGGTATTCCTGCCAGCGATTCCGCAACTGTGGATTGGCCTTCAGGCTGGACCAAAGCGCTGGCTCTTCGTGAATTTCAAGCTCATCATCCAGCAACGCCGATAGTTCTCTGCTCATTTCACCACCTTCTATCCGGGCTTGTATCGAGCAAAGGCCGCAACCTTACGGCAATTGTCTCGCGTGCCCGAAAAATCCTTGAGCGCACAGTGCCAATCGGACAATCCATCACCTGCGCAATTTCCTCATAGGACAAACCGTCGATTTCGCGCAGGCTGACGGCTGTACGCAACTCGCTGGGTAATTCGGCCAGAGCGTCGTTGACGGCCTCGCCTATCTGCTTGGTCATCAACAAACGTTCAGGGGTATCGACATCCCGCAGCAAATCGCTTTCACCATAATTTTCCGCATCCTCGTTATCCAGTTCCGTGCTGGTCGGCGCCCGGCGCCCGTTGGCAACCAGCCAGTTCTTGGCGGCATTGATGGCGATTCGGTAAAGCCAGGTATAAAACGCGCTATCCCCCCGAAAACCAGCCAATGCCCGATAAGCCTTGATGAACGCTTCCTGAACCACATCTTCCGCCTCGGCCGAATCACGCACCATGCGAGACACCAGCCGCAGCAATTTGCGCTGATACTTCGCAACCAGTAGACCGTAAGCCTGCTTATCGCCGGCCTGCACACGTTCTACCAGTACTTGATCCGCTTCACGGTCTCCCATGAGATGTTTGGTTCCTTCGGTTTTGCCGAACCATTAATATAGTCTTCGGCCAGCTCCGAAGTATACCCAACATTACCGAGGACAAAACTCAGGAATTTATGCTATGACACCCCTCCACTAAGCCAATGGACAACTGTTCCTGCCATTAGTTCCAGAAGCCATGAATGCGATGCTATATTCGCGGCTCAAATGAACCCCGATTTTTTCAAGTCTTTCGATGTTCTGATTTTCGGCAGCGGTCTGGCAGGTCAGACCGCTGCCTTGCTGCTGGCCGATACCCATCGCGTCGCCATTGTCACCAAGCGGGCGATTGAAGATTCGGCAACCGCGTGGGCGCAAGGCGGCATTGCCGCAGTCCTCGAAGACACCGACTCTGTCGAAGCGCATATTCAGGACACCTTCACTGCCGGCGCCAGTCTCTGCGATCCGGCCGCCACCCGTTTTGTTGTCGAGCATGGCCGCAAGGCCATCGACTGGCTGATCGCTCAGGGCGTCCCCTTCACCCGCTCGGAATCGGGTTATCACCTGACGCGCGAAGGCGGTCATAGCCATCGGCGCGTCATCCATGTCGCCGACGCGACCGGAGCCGCCGTTCAGCAGACCCTCAACGAAAAAGTCCGTCAGCATCCAAATATCACGGTGCTGGAACGGCATCTCGTCGTCGACCTGATTACCGGCGCGAAGCTCGGCCTGAAAACAAACCGCTGCTGGGGCGCCTATGTCCTCGATCTCGACCGCGACGTTGTGCTCACACTTGCCGCCCCCAACACCGTGATTGCCACCGGCGGCGCGGGCAAGGCGTATCTCTACACTTCAAATCCCGACACGGCCACCGGCGACGGCATTGCCATGGCCTGGCGGGCAGGCTGCCGCGTCGCCAACATGGAATTCATCCAGTTCCATCCGACCTGTCTATACCATCCCCATGCCAAGTCTTTCCTGATTTCCGAAGCCATGCGCGGCGAAGGGGGAATTCTGCGCCTGCCCGACGGCACCCGCTTCATGCCCCAGCACGACCAGCGGGCAGAACTCGCGCCCCGCGACATCGTCGCGCGCGCCATCGACTTCGAAATGAAAAAACACGGTCTGGATTGCGTGTTTCTGGACATGACTCACAAAGGCGACGCCTTCCTCCGAAAACATTTTCCCAACATCCATGCGCGTTGCGGCGAACTCGGCATCGACATCGCCAAACAACCCATACCGGTCGTCCCCGCGGCCCATTACACCTGCGGCGGCATCGTGGTCGACCTCAACGCCCGTACCGATCTGCCCGGACTTTACGCGCTCGGCGAAGCCTCCTCCACCGGCTTGCACGGCGCCAATCGTCTCGCCAGCAACTCCCTGCTCGAATGTCTCGTCTACGGTCAAGCGGCGGCGAACGACATCCGCGCCCAGAAACCGGCGCGAATGCCCAAACTGCCACGCTGGGATGAAAGCCGCGTCACGGATGCCGATGAAGAAATCGTCCTCTCCCACAACTGGGATGAACTTCGCCGCTTCATGTGGGACTATGTCGGCATCGTGCGCACCTCCAAACGATTGGAACGCGCCCTGCGCCGCATCCACCTGCTGGAACGCGAAATCGACGAGTACTACGCCAACTTCCGCGTCAGCAACGACCTGATCGAACTCCGCAATCTGGTCCAGACCGCCCATCTCATCGTCCGCAGCGCCCAACAACGCAAAGAAAGCCGCGGCCTCCACTTCAGCCGCGACTTCCCCGAAACACTACCGGCAGCGCGCAACACCGTGCTCAAACA
>JAISPO010000116.1 GCA_031274855.1 Zoogloeaceae bacterium
TTCCGCCTGCGCGCCTACACGGATCGCACGACCGGCGAGGTGCATCTAACGCTGTCGCAGGGGGAAATTACGGCCAGCGAGGAAACGCTGGTGCGTGTGCATGAGTCGGTTTCCCTGATGGATTTCATTGATTGCGCCAATCGCCGCCACAGCTTCAGCGTTGATCAGGCGATGCGGGCGATTGCGCGCCGCGGCCACGGCGTCATTGTGCTGCTCCATCGCAAAGGGGCCGGTGACGGCCTGCTGGCCGCGCTGCGCAATGAAGAACAGAAACCCGTCGTCAAGTGGGATCCGCGCCTGTACGGCATCGGCGCCCAGATTCTGCGTGAGCTTGGCGTCGGCAAAATGCGCCTCCTGTCCAGCCCGCGCAAAATGCCAAGCATGGCGGGATTCGGTCTGGAGGTTTGCGGCTATCTGACCGTCGAGGAGGCATTGGCATGAGCTTCAAACCGGCTGCCGCCGCGATGCCCGCCGTTGGCAGCAACGAGGGCCTGAAAGAAATCGAACCGGATCTGAATGGGCAAGGCTTGCGCATCGGCATCGTCATGGCGCGTTTCAATCAGGAGATTGGCGAAGGGCTGCTTTCGGGCTGTTGCGAAGAACTGCGCCGTCTTGGCACCAGTAGCACCACGCTGGTCACCGTGCCCGGCGCGCTGGAAATTCCGCTCGCCCTGCAAACGATGGCGCAAACCGGCAAGTACGATGCGTGCATCGCGCTGGGTTGCGTGATTCGCGGCGAGACTTATCATTTCGAAATCGTCGCCAACGAATCGGCGCGCGGCATCACCGACGCGCAACTGACAACCGGCGTGCCGATTGCCAATGCCGTGCTGACCACCGAAGACGAGGAACAGGCCGAAGCGCGCATGTACCAGAAGGGTATGGAAGCGGCGCAATGCGCGGTGGAAATGGCCAATTTATTGAAAGCGATCAAGTGAGCAAATCGCCAAGACGTCGCGCCCGCGAATTCGCGGTTCAGGGTTTCTATCAGCATCTACTCGGCGGCAGCGATGAGGCCGCCATTCGCGCTCAGGCTGTCTCGGTCTCCGGGTTCGACAAAATCGACGCCGATTTGTACGCGGCGCTGCTGGCGGAAACGCTAGGCAATATCGGGCCGTTGCGCGAGCTTATCACCCCGCATGTCGACCGGAACTGGGAGGAAATTTCGCCGATCGAGCGCAGTATCCTGCTGCTCGGCGCTTGCGAATTGCGCTTTCATCCCGAAACGCCCTATCGCGTCATCATCAACGAGGCTATTGAGTTAGCCAAAACCTACGGCGGTACCGACGGCCACAAATTCGTGAACGGCGTGCTCGACAAGCTGACGCCCGAACTGAGGCCGGACGAAATTCAGGGGCGCTAATCGGCGCAGCTCATGCCTGCCGAATTCGAACTGATTAACCGTTACTTCCGGCGTCCGACCCGCCATACGTCGCTCGGCGTCGGCGACGACGGCGCGATTGTCCGTCCCTCTGCCGGTATGGAAATCGTGGTGTCGACCGATATGCTGGTGGCGGGCACCCACTTTCTGCCCGATACCGATCCCGAAAATCTCGGCTGGAAAACGCTGGCGGTCAATGTTTCCGACATGGCCGCGATGGGCGCGCAGCCGCGCTGGGCCTTGCTGGCCGCGGCGCTGCCTGCCGCTGCGGAAAGCTGGATCGCACAGTTCGCGCACGGCTTTTTCGCCTGCGCCGAAGCCTTCGGCATCGACATCATCGGCGGCGATACGACGCAAGGGCCGTGCAATTTCTGCGTCACCATTTTCGGCGAAGCGCCTGCCGGACAGGCGTTATTGCGTTCGGGCGCTTGCATTGGCGACGACATCTGGGTCTCCGGGCAGCCCGGTCAGGCGGCGTTGGGGTTGGCGCACTTGCAGGGGCGGCATGTTCTCGATGAAGCGGTACGCGAAAACTGTCTGATCGCGCTGCATCGGCCACAGCCCCGCGTCGCGCTGGGCCTTGCCTTGCGCGGGCTTGCCAGCGCCGCCATCGACGTCTCCGATGGTCTGCTCGCAGACCTCGATCACATTCTGGAAGCCTCCAAGGTAAGCGCCCATTTGCGCATTCCGCGCTTGCCGTCTGCGGGGATCGAGCGGGATTGCCTGCTGGCGGGCGGCGACGATTACGAACTGATATTCACCGCGCCTGCGGCTCGCCGCGCCGAGGTGGAGGCCATTTCGGCGCGTTTGAGTTTGACGCTCACCCGCATCGGCGCCGTGCATGGCGGCATACGTGGCAATGGATCGCCACGGCTGACGCTGACGGATACCGGCAACCGGCCCATTGAAATCGGGCCACTCGGCTACGAACATTTCCGGTAGGCTACCCGCCATGCTCAAACCCAAATCCCCCATGCCGCCGGTCAGTTTCCTGTTCCGGCACCCCGCCTACCTGATCGCCTGCGGCTTCGGCAGCGGCCTGTCGCCCTTTGCTTCGGGCACGGTGGGTACTTTGTTCGCCTGGCTTTCCTACCCGCTGTTGCGCCACTATTTCGTCGATGATTTCTGGTTCGGCGGTTTTCTGGTTGTAATGTTCGCCTTGGGCATTCCGGTTTGCCATTTGACCGGCAACCGGCTGGGCGTGGCCGATCACGGCGCCATCGTCTGGGACGAAATCGTGCCGTTCTGGATGGTGCTGCTGCTGACGCCGGCCACTGTTCTGTGGCAGTTCGCCGCTTTCCTGGGGTTCCGTTTCTACGACATCGTCAAGCCGCCGCCGGCCCGTTACTTCGATCAGAAAATGAAAAACGGCTTCGGCGTGATGATGGATGATCTGGTCGCCGCCGCTTACACGGTGTTGACGCTGGCCTTGTTCAAATTCCTGCTCGACCAGTTTTTCTGATGGACGATCAACTGAGCAACCTGTCCTTGCGCGTCGGCGATGTCTTGCGGCAACAGGCGCTAACACTGGCGACTGCCGAGTCCTGCACCGGCGGCTGGATTGCGCAGGTCATCACCCACACTGCCGGAAGTTCGGCTTGGTTCGACCGCGGCTTTGTCACCTATTCGAACGACGCGAAAATCGAAATGCTCGGCGTCAATCCTGAAACCCTCGCCAGATTCGGCGCAATCAGCCCGGAAACCGCGGCGGCAATGGCGTCGGGCGCGCTGGCGAATTCCAGCGCGACAATTGCGCTGGCAGTTTCCGGCATTGCCGGTCCCACGGGCGGCTCACCGGATAAGCCGGTAGGCACCGTATGTTTCGCGTGGTGCAAGCTCGGCGAAGCGCCGGAAATCGA
>JAISPO010000111.1 GCA_031274855.1 Zoogloeaceae bacterium
ATCCTGTCCTTGACGCTGCAAGCGATGCGCCATACCGAGGACATCATCAAGGAAATGCTGCGCGTCGGCCGCGAGGCGGTGGTCAGCTTCCCCAATTTCGGCCACTGGCGGCACCGTCAGGCCATTCTCAATGGTCACATGCCGGTTTCGGAAAGCCTGCCGCACCAGTGGTACAACACGCCGAACGTGCGCTTTTTCACCATTGCCGACTTCGACGATTTTTGCGCCAAGCGCAACATCCCGATCCGCGAACGCAAAGTCCTCGACGCAGGCCGCGAAATTACCGAAGAACAGAATTTCCTCGGCAGCCTCGCCGTCTACCGGCTTGGGCGGCCGAGATAAGCGGAGAGTCGCCCCCTCATCATTCCGCGCCGCGTGTCAGCGTTTGGGTTCTGCGGTTTCGCTTCGGCGCAGAATGACAGGGGAGTAGTGTCTTGTGCGGATTTAGCCCAGCGGCGGGATACGCAGCATCTGCCCCGGATAAATCTTGTCGGGATGGGACAACATCGGACGATTGGCCTCAAAAATCCGGTTGTATTCTTTGCCCTTACCCTTCCCGTAAAACTTTTCCGCAATAGCCCACAACGTATCGCCCCGCACAACGGTGTGCCATTGCGCTTCCGGCGCAGCTTGCTTGACGGTCATGGCATCTTCAACGTTTCCGATACCCTGCGTATTGCCGCAGCAAAGCACGACTTTTTCGCGCGTTATCTGGTCGGCGGCTTCGCCCGAAACCTTAACAGTGCCCTGTGCCGTGTTAACGACGACGCTGAGATTGCTTACTTGCAATTCCATCTTGTTGATGTAGCTGACGATGGCCGCTGCTGCTTCGAGGTCAGCTGTCTGAGCTGCCGCCGGGGATGGTTGCGCTTGTGCTTTGTTGATACCCAACAATTTCTCGCCCGCTTCTTTTATAAAACTGAAAAGTCCCATGACATATTCCTTTCATAAATAATTGACGGTCACCATTCAGAATGACTCTGAACGATAAAACACAATACCGCAGAATCGAAACGCCGCGTAAATTCCGCGTCCTGCAACTACGCGCAGAATGGCACGCATGGAAGGCCAGACAGAAGCTAGCGCCAAGGCGAAATTTTCAGTGGTTTCGCTTGGGCGAATAGCCAAACCCGGCGGCTGGCTGAGCCAGCCGCCAAGCACGCCTGTCTATTTCCGCTTGATGAGACGCAGCACAAAAATGAGTATTACCGCGCCAATCGTTGCCACGATGATGGCGCCAAGCAAGCCTCCACCGAAGGATATGCCCAGCTTGCCGAACAGAAACCCGCCAAGCACGGCACCCAGCACGCCTACGATGATATCGCCGATGATGCCATAGCCGCCACCCTTCATAAACTGCCCCGCAAGCCAGCCAGCCACCAACCCAACCAGAATGAACCAGACGAATTCCATGATACGTTTCTCCCATAAGACCGTACAAAGATTCCCCTAGACAGGGGGGCTAAGGTAAAAGGCCAGCTAAAGGGATCAGCATGACCGTTTCAATTCTCGCATGTTTCTGACGGGAACAGAACCCCACGGAAAGCAAGTAATTACGGCAGGTCGATGGCCGTTGCTTCGCCAGTGTTAGCAGGCACGATGATGCCGAGGCGGGTTTTGAGTGGCTGCGGCTTGCTTTCGAAGAAGATTGAGTAATAAGTCGCATTGCTCATCACCTTCTTGACGTAATCGCGGGTTTCGTTGAAGGGGATGGTTTCGACGTAAATCGCGCCTTCCAGCGTTTGATCCCCGCGCCAGCGGCGCGCGCGGTTGGGGCCGGCGTTGTAGGCGGTGAAAGCCAGCACCGGCTGATTGTCCAGCGCCTCGTATACCATTTTCAGGTAGTTGATGCCGAGCGTCATGTTCGTGTCGGGGTTCGTTACTTTGGACAAGTGGTAATCGGCGTAGCTGATTTTGCGCGCCACCCAACTCGCCGTCGCGGGCATCAACTGCATCAGGCCTCGTGCGCCGGCGACTGAACGCGCCTCGGCAACGAAGCGGCTTTCCTGACGAATCAGTCCATAGATCCACGCATCGTCGAGCGCGGCCTCGCGTGTTTTGGCAGCCACTTCATCGCGGTAAGGCGTCGGGAAGCGCAGCGCAAAATCATGCTGAAGCTGCGTGCGATCTGCGGCGGCAATCGACCGGTCAAGAAAACCCCGCCGCCGCGCAAGTTCGGCAGCCGCGAGCAGTTGACGGTCGTTCATGCCGCGCAGATACCAGCTCCATTCGCGGACTGCATCAAGGCGTATCTCCAGCCCCAGATCGACGCTCAGAACGGCCAGAGCGCGGCGCAGGCCAGGGTTGGCCTCCGCTTCGGCCAGCTCCTGCCGGGTCGGCGGCACAGCGCGTGCCGGTATCGTGACCGGCTGGCCCAGTTCCTCATCGGCAAGGTGGCTGTAGAAGTTGGCGTAACCGGCAATCTTCTGTAGCAGAGCCTGCGCTTGTTCGCGCTGGCCCTGCGCCATGCGGGCGCGAGCAAGCCAGTAAATCCATTCCGGCTGGCTGGACAGGCGCGGCGGCATACGCTCGACAATACGCGCCAGCGCGGGCCAATCCTGCCTGCGTAGCGCGGCACGCGCATACCAGCCGTACTGTTCATCGGTCAGACGGGCCATGTCGGTCAACCCATACCAAGTCAGCGCCTGCGCATCGTGATTGAGCGCGCCCAGCCACGCGATCTGGCCCCAGACATAAGCGCGGTCGGCCTGCGCATACTGACCTTCAATCGCCCGCCAACGCTTGACCGCGTCCGCCAAATTGCTACGGGTTAGACGCACGATGGCCAGAATGGCAAGCTCGCGTCCGGATCGGGCGGCGGAATTGAGCGGCTGCTCGTTCAAGTAACGCACCGGTTTTTCGATGGCGAGATCCAACTGGCGCGGATCGACAGCATCTTCCGCGGGCAGGAAATGCGTCAGAATCCGCATTGCGCCGAACTTACGCGCTTCCAGCAAGCGGCGCATACGGGTCCAGATATCGTCGATGCTAAGTTGCTGCTCAGCGAACAATCTGTCCATCATGGGCTGGCAGCCATCCGGCAAATTGGCCGTCTCGAGCCACAGCAACTTGGCTTCATCAAGCGCCGTTTTGTCCCGCCGGTGATCAAGGCGAGCCTGCAAGGCATAGCAGCTCAGTTCCTGATCGGGCTGGGCGAGCGTCAGATATTCCTGCTGGAACGTCGCCCAATCCTGACGCTTGCCCAGCTGGCGCAACCATTCGGCGCGCAGCTTTTCGGCCAGATACGAACCGGATTCGCGGTCAAGGAAATCCTCCACGCCGTCGAAAGAATCGGCCGTAATCTTCAAGCGCAAGCGCCAATACTCGACCCAGGGGGCATACTCAGAGTTCTTTAATGTCGCGGCCAGACGCGCCAAACGCGCGTTATCGCCAGCCCGAAAAGCCGCGCCGGCCTCGACAAAGCGCGCTTGCGCGTCGCGCATGGCTGGCGTGGCGGATAGCGCGGGCAGGGCAATCCCGATCAACGTTACCGCCGACGCAGCCTTGAGGATCGTATATAGTCGTGTCAACATATTTCGAGCTTAGCATATGACCCCGCCTAACTCATCCGCGAATCAGGAAGCGGAAACCACCGCCTTTCGTACCCGCTTGCGGCAAGCGAAGATCGCAGCCCGCATGGCGATGACGGCGGATGAACATGCCCGTGCCTCGGCGATCATCGAAAACCGTCTCGAAATCCTGCTGGCTGGTCGGCCGCCGCAAGCCATCGCTTTCTGCTGGCCGCTACGCGGCGAATTTGACTGCCGCCCCCTCATCACGCGCCTGCTGGCAAAAGGCTGGCGCGCCGTCCAGCCCGTTGTCACCGCGCCCGGACAAGCAATGGTTTTCCGTCTCTGGGCGCCGGAAACGCCGATGATCCAGGATCGCCACGGCATTCCGATTCCCGAAGGCGACGCTGTTTCCGCCCCCGATATCGTGCTGTTGCCGCTGGTCGCCTTCGACCCGCAAGGCTACCGGCTCGGCTACGGCGGCGGCTATTTCGACCGCACGCTGACCGCCCTGTCGCCGCGCCCTTTGGCCATTGGCGTCGGATTCGATCTGGCCTGCGTCGCGTCGACCCGCCCGCAAGCCCACGACATCCGGCTCGATATCATCGTCACCGAAGCCGCCTCGATGATGATGCCGTGAGCGCGGTATTATCACAAAAACTTTCAGGAGCCACGCCATGACGCGCATCGGATTCTTGCTGGCCGCCCTGCTGGCCGCCCCCATCGCCGCCGCTCAAACCGGCGCCGGCACACCGCCCGCCACCAATCAACCGGCAGCGGAAAAACCCCGCGCCGAGCACCGCGACAAAGCCCAAAAAGCCCTGAAAGCCATCAAGGGCGATGAAGACAAAAACAAGGGCAGCGCCAGCGGCGATCAAAAGGCGGGGCGCTAACCCAAAAACAACCGGTACGCCGGATTCTTCGATTCGTCCCACCAGCGGTAGCCGAGGTTTTTGAGGAAAGCGCGAAAGTCTTTCATTTCGGCTTTCGGCACCTGCATTCCGGCCAGCACGCGGCCATAGTCGGCGCCGTGGTTGCGGTAGTGGAATAGCGAAATGTTCCAGCCGCGGCTCATTTTGTCGAGGAAATTGAGCAACGCGCCCGGGCGCTCCGGGAACTCAAAGCGGTAGAGCAGTTCGTCGGCCAGCCCATAAGCGCGGCCACCGACCATGTGGCGCACATGCAGCTTGGCCATTTCGTCATCGGTCAGATCGAGCGTTGGCAGGCCGTGCTTGCGCAGAGAGGCGACCAGACGCAAGGATTCGGCGCGGTTGGCGACCTGCACGCCAACGAAAACATGGGCCTCCTTCGTCTCGGCGTAGCGGTAGTTGAACTCGGTAATCGAATGGTGGCCGATCAAGCCGCAGAACTTGCGGAAGGAACCCGGCTGTTCGGGAATGGTCACGGCCAGCACCGCTTCGCGGTGTTCGCCGACTTCGGCTTGCTCGGCGACAAAGCGCAGGCGGTCAAAATTCATGTTCGCGCCGGAGGCCACCGCCACCAGCGTCTTGCCCCGCGCGCCGGTCGCGGCGGCCCATGCCTTCGCGCCCGCGATGGCCAACGCGCCCGCCGGTTCGAGAATGGAGCGGGTGTCCTCAAACACATCCTTGATCGCGGCGCAAATGGCATCGGTATCCACCAGCACCACCTCGTCGACATACTGTTGGCAGAGCCGGAAAGTTTCAGCGCCGACATATTTGACTGCCGCGCCGTCGGCAAACAGGCCAACCGAATCCAGCCGTACCCGCTTGCCCGCCGCCAGCGAACACGCCATCGCGTCGGCATCCAGGGTTTCAACGCCAATGATTTTCGTTTGCGGCCGCAGACGCTTGATGTAAGCGGCAACACCGGCAATCAACCCGCCGCCGCCGATACAGCAGAACACCGCGTCAATCGGCTCGGGGTGCTGACGCAAAATTTCCATGCCGATGGTGCCTTGACCGGCAATCACTTCGGGATCGTCATACGGATGCACGAAAGTGAGCTTCTGCTTTTTTTCCAGCTCAAGCGCGTGGGCATAGGCTTCATCGTAAGAGTCGCCCGCCAGCGCTACTTCAACCAGCGCCGCGCCATGCTTCTTCACAGCGTCGATTTTGATTTGCGGCGTGGTCGTCGGCATGACAATCACAGCGCGAACGCCGAGCCGCTGCGCGGCCAGCGCCACCCCCTGCGCGTGATTGCCCGCAGAGGCGGCAATGACGCCGCGCTTCTTCTGCACCGCCGTCAAACGCGCCATTTTGTTGTACGCGCCGCGCAGCTTGAACGAGAACACCGGCTGCATGTCCTCGCGCTTCAGCAACACGCGGTTGCCAACCCGCGCCGAAAGATTGGGCGCGAACTCCAGCGGCGTCTCGATGGCGACATCGTACACGCGGGCGTTGAGGATTTTTTCGAGGTAGTCCATGTGTCAGGGTTCAGGTTACAGGGTACAGAAAAATCACTGCTCCCTCCCCTTCAAGGGGAGGGCCGGGGTGGGGATGGGACTGAAAGCTAGGGCGGTGCTTTTCTGGAAACTGCAAGAAAGTAAGCGAGCACCACGGCACCGGCGAGTGTCAGGGCGGCGGTGGCGGCGAGCCAGAAGCCGGGGGCGCCGCGGGCGGAGCCGAGGGTGTTAGTGAAGGCCAGCAGGTAGCCGCCGCCCAAGCCGATGCCCCAGAAGGAGACGATGAAAATCATCATCGGGACGACAGTGCGTTTGTAGCCGCGCAGGATGTTGACGGCGGTGGTTTGAAGCGCGTCGGCCAGGTGGTAGGCGGCGACGATGGCAATCAGGACGGCGGCGATGCGGCGCACTTCGATGTCGGGCGTGTAGAGCGCGGTGATTTGTTCCGCGCCCAGCCACAGGCCGATGGCGACCAGCGCCGCGACGCCAACGCCAAGCGCGATGCCGGTCAGGCCGGTGCGCCGCGCCGTGGCCGGGTCGCCCGCGCCAAGCGCGTGACCGGCAAGTACCAGCGCGGCTTGGCCAATCGACAGCGGCATCATGAATACCAGTACGGCCAGATTGGCCGCGATTTGATGCGCGGCGGATACGGCAGGGCCGAGGCGGGCGATGAACAGGGTCATAAAAGTAAACGTGGTCACGTCGACCAGCATGGTGAATCCAATCGGCAGGCCGACCCGCACCAGCTCGAAAATCGCCGCTGGTTTGGGCAGGGTGAAGCGCGAGCGCAGGGCATAGCGGTCGTCACCGGCTTGACGCGCGTACCAGGCCCACGCGAGTACCGCGCTGAGCCAGGAGACCATTGCCGTCGAAGCGCCGCAGCCGGTGGCGCCCATGCCCAGCCCATACATCAACCATGCGTTGAGCGGCACCTTGGCCGCCAGCCCGATCAGGTTGAAGGCCATGATGGCGCGGGGGCGGCCTATGCCCGCCATGAAGCCGTAGAACAGCCGGAAGGCGAAGCTGGGCGCTACGCCCCACGAGGCAGCGCGTAAGTAGGCGCGTACTTTTTCTTCCATTTCCGGCGTTAATTTCGCCAGCGCGATGAAGGGTTCGGGGTAGCGCAACACCAGCATGCTGACGGCGGCCAGCAGCAAGGCGAGCCACGCGCACTGGCGCACATCCTCGCCGATTTCCGCGTAACGGCCCGCGCCGTAGTGCTGGGCCACGGTGGGCGTCAGCGCCATGAGCACGCCCATTGCCGTCATGAATACCGTGATGTAAATCGAAGCGCCGATGCCGACAGCGGCCAGATCGAGCGCCGACAGACGGCCGGCCATGACGGTGTCGATGACGCCGCTGCCGACCACGGCCATCTGGCCGATCAGTACGGGCCAAGCGAGGCGGACGACGCGACCGAGAATGGAATGGCCGGAATGACTCACGGGGACGGGCTTTGACGTTTTCGGTTTTTGCAGCGCAGCGAATGTCCTAGAATAACAGCCTTTGGCCGACACCCCGCCGCATGAGCGCCCGCCTCAGGGAAATCCCCTACAACTACACCTCGTTCTCGGACCGCGAGATCGTCATCCGTCTGCTCGGCGATGAAGCCTGGCAGGCGCTCGATCAGCTTCGCCATCAGCGCGTCACCGGCCGCTCGGCGCGGATGCTGTATGAGGTGCTGGGCGATATCTGGGTCGTCCGCCGCAATCCTTATCTGGAAGATGACCTGCTCGCCAACCGCGAGCGCCGCGCCGCGCTGGTCGGCGCCCTGCGTCATCGCCTGAGCGAAATCGAGCGGCGGCGCGGCGGTAACGAGGCGGTCACGCCTCTGCTGGAAGCGGCGCGTCTGGCCGTCACCGGCTTTGAACACTGGTTCGACGAAACCCTCAAATTGCGCAAGAAGGCCGCGCGCGCGCTGGCTCGCCACACCCGCCGCGACAACATCTGCTTCGATGGGCTGGCCCGCGCTTCCCATGTCACCGACGCGACGGACTGGCGGGTCGAATATCCGTTTGTCGTGCTCACCCCCGACAGGGAATCCGAAATCGCGCCGCTGGTGCGCAGCCTGATTGAACTCGGCCTGACCATCATCCCGCGTGGCGGCGGCACCGGCTACACGGGCGGCGTGGTGCCGCTGACGCCGAAATCCGCCGTCATCAATACCGAAAAGCTCCTCGACATGGGTTCCATCAAGGAACGCATATTGCCCGGCCTCAACCACAATTACGCGACGATACGCACCGGCGCGGGCGTGGTTACCCGCCGCGTGATGGATCGCGCCGACGAAGCCGGTCTGGTCTTTGCCTGCGATCCGACTTCGGCGGACGCTTCCTGCGTCGGCGGCAACATCGCCATGAATGCCGGTGGCAAAAAAGCGGTGCTCTGGGGTACGGCGCTCGATAATCTGCTCTCCTGGCGGATGGTGACGCCGTCGGGAACATGGCTGGAAGTTGAGCGCATCGGCCATAACCTCGGCAAAATTCACGAGCAGGAAACCGCGACCTTCCGGCTCAAGCATCTGGATGACGAGGGCCGTCTGAGCAGCGAGGATTTTCTGTCCATTCCGGGCAAAACTTTCCGCAAGGCCGGTCTCGGCAAAGACGTGACCGACAAGTTCCTCGCGGGGCTGCCGGGCGTACAGAAGGAAGGTTGCGACGGCATCATCACCTCGGCGGTCTGGCTGCTGCACAAAATGCCGCCGGTGACGCGCGCTTTCTGCCTCGAGTTCTTCGGCCAGGTGCGCGACGCGGTACCGGCGGTTGTCGAAATTACCGATTATCTGAAAACGAAGCCGGGCGGCGCGGTTCTCGCCGGTTTGGAACACCTCGACGAGCGTTATGTGAAGGCGGTCGGCTACGCGACGAAAGCCAAGCGTCATGGCCGCCCCAAGATGGTGCTGATCGGCGATATCGTCGGCGATGACGAGGCGGCGGTCATGCGTGCCGCCTCTGAAGTGGTGCGCATTGCCAACTCGCGTTCGGGCGAGGGCTTCATTGCCGTCTCTGCCGAGTCGCGTAAAAAATTCTGGCTGGATCGCGCGCGCACGGCCGCCATCTCCCGCCACACCAACGCCTTCAAGGTCAATGAGGACGTGGTGATTCCGCTGCCACGCATGGGCGATTATTGCGACGGCATTGAGCATATCAACATCGAACTGTCGATTGCCAACAAGCTGGCGCTTTGCGACGCGCTCACGGAGTTCATGCAAAGTCCGGTGGCAAGCTGGCCTTTGCATGTCGGCGACGCTCCGCTCGACAAGGAAGAGCTGGCCGGTGACCGGCGCGAACAGGCGCTGGCCGTCGTCGCCGAAGCGCGTACCCGCTGGCAAACGCTGCTCGATTATTTGGACACCTCCTGGCCGCCGCCGCCAGCGAAGCCGCAGCCGCGCCATTGGCACCCGCTGCCCGCGCCGCCGCGAGCCTTGCCGGTGAAGGCGTGGCATCCGGTCCCCAAAAGCGTCTTTCACAAGTTGCAGGATTACTCGGCGCGTGTGTCGTGGAAGAAGGAACTCAAGCCGCTGCTCGAAACGATTTTCGACGGCGCGATTTACCGGCCCATCCTGGAACGCATCGACGCCATTCACGCCGAAGTGCTGCGCGGCCGCATTTTTGTGGCGCTGCACATGCACGCCGGTGACGGTAACGTGCATACCAATATTCCGGTGAACTCCGACCGCTATGACATGCTGCAAACGGCTTACCGGACGGTCGAGCGCATCATGACGCTGGCGCGTGATCTCGGCGGCGTCATTTCGGGCGAGCACGGCATCGGCATCACCAAGCTGGAATTCCTGCGCGACAAGGAGATTGCGCCCTTCCGCGCCTACAAGCGCAAGGTCGATCCCGAAGGTCATTTCAATCAGGGCAAGCTGATGCCCGCCGCCGATTTGCGCAACGCCTATACGCCCTCGTTCGCGCTGCTCGGCATTGAATCGCTCATTATGGAGCAGTCGGCCATTGGCGGCATTTCCGGCATGGTCAAAAACTGCCTGCGCTGCGGCAAATGCAAGCCGGTCTGCTCGACCCATGTGCCGCGCGCCAACCTGTCCTACAGCCCTCGCAACAAAATTCTCGGCACCGGCCTTTTGATTGAGGCTTTCCTGTACGAAGAACAAACGCGGCGCGGCGTTTCGCTGCAACACTTCAACGAGTTCTCGGATATCGGCGACCACTGCACCGTTTGTCATCGCTGCGTCAAACCCTGTCCGGTCGATATCGACTTCGGCGATGTTTCAATCGCCATGCGTAATTTCCTGCGCGTTCAAGGCAAAAAGAAAACGGCTGCCGGTACTCAGGTGGCCTTGGCCTTCCTCAACGCCAAAGACGCGGCGACGATCAAGCTCCTGCGTGCCGCCATCGTCGGTCTGGGCTACCGGGCGCAGCAGTGGGGACACAAGCTCGCCAAGTCCCTCGGCCTCATTCAAGGCAGTATGCGCCATCCGCCCGCGACGCTTGGGCGGCCCGATGTCAAGGCACAGGTGATTCACTTCCTCGGCAAACCGCTACCGGCCAAAACGCCGGGACACACCGCCCGCGCATTGCTCGGTATTGAGGACAGCACACTGATTCCCGTAATCCGCAATCCGCGAAAAACGCGCGATGATGCCGATGCCGTTTTCTATTTTCCAGGTTGCGGCTCGGAGCGCCTCTTTTCGCAAGTTGGGCTGGCAACGCAGGCGATGCTGTTCCAACTGGGCGCCATCACTGTGCTGCCGCCAGGTTACCTGTGCTGCGGCTATCCGCAGACCGCGGGCGGCAACGAAGATGTCGGTCAATCGCTCACCACGCAAAACCGCGTGCTGTTCCACCGCGTCGCCAACACGCTCAACTATTTGGACATCCGCACCGTCATCGTCTCTTGCGGCACCTGTCTCGACCAGCTTGAAAAATATCAGTTCGACAAAATTTTCCCCGGCTGCCGCTTGCTCGACATCCACGAATATCTGCTGGAAAAGGGCATCAAACTCGATGGCCAGCAGGACGCGCAATACCTCTACCACGACCCCTGCCACACGCCGATCAAGGTTCACAACGGGGCCAAGGTCGCCGCGGCCCTGATGGGCAAACCCGTACTGCTCTCCGACCGATGCTGCGGCGAAGCCGGAACGCTGGCCGTCACCCGCCCCGATGTGGCCACCCAAGTCCGCTTCCGCAAACAGCAGGAAATCGAAACCGGCATTGCCGAACTCGGCGGCAAGGCAAAACTGCTCACCAGTTGCCCCTCCTGCCTGCAAGGGCTGGCCCGCTACCGCGAAGACGCCGACATTGAGGCCGAATACATCGTCGTCGAACTCGCCCGCCGCCTGCTCGGCAACGACTGGCAGAAAAACTATATTAGCGCCGCCAATACCGGCGGTATCGAGCGGGTATTGCTGTAGGCGGCGCTACGCCCTCCTGTCGCAGTTCCCCGACAGGCATTTTGTTAAAGACGAAATGCAGTAGTATTCAGGATTATGCGCGATTGCCCTCTTTGCCTATCGGATGGCGGCGAGATCGTCTGGCAAGACGGTTCTTGCCGGGTGGTTCGCGTCAACAGCGCGGAGGGGCTGGCCTTCCCCGGATATTGCCGCGTGATATGGCGCGCCCATGTCGCCGAAATGACCGACCTCGATCCGGGTAGCCAGCGGCATTTGATGAACGTGGTTTATGCCGTCGAATCGGCGTTGCGCGTTCTGGTAACGCCGGACAAAATCAATCTCGCCGCCTTGGGTAACCAGGTGCCGCATTTGCATTGGCATGTGATTCCGCGCTGGGTCGATGACAGCCATTT
>JAISPO010000002.1 GCA_031274855.1 Zoogloeaceae bacterium
CCTGAACCCTGTCTCCTGAAACCTGACTTGCTTAGTTCTTAAAACCCTTCTAATATCTCAAATGCTGTTGTTTTGAATGTTCTTTTCAAGGGTTGAATTTTTCAATAATTCACATTAAGAATGGAGCGTAACATCATGAATGTCAACAGCTTTTTGGCGGCGGCGGCGGGCGCCCGGGGGGGGGCGCGGCGCCCCGCCCCCCCAAAAGCTGTTTACATTCATGATGTTACGCTCCGTTCTTAATGTGAATTATTGAGAAATTCAACCCTTGAAAAGAACATTCAAAACAACAGCATTTGAGATATTAGAAGGGTTTTAAGAACTAAGCAAGTCAGGTTTCAGGATACAGGGTTCAGGTTCCAGGATTCAGTAAAGTTTGTTGAGGCTCGCGCAGCGAGCCTCAACATCAAAATCTGTAACCTGAAACCTGTATCCTGTATCCTGTAACCTGAACCCTGTATCAAGGCGCACAGGAATAGAATTCCAACCCACTTTGACCCGTCCTTTTGTTTTGCTGGAGGAGTCTGAGGATGATTTCCCCTCCACTTGCTGAAGTGAGTTCCATCATGAAAAAACTGGTTTTCCTGTTGGTTGCGCTACTGGTCAACGTCTTTGCCCATGCCTATGACGGCTTGGGATATCCGTTTACCGGCAAAACCGCAGCCGAAGCGCAACCCTTCGTACCAGACAATTCCGCCAGCGCGGCGGGCTACACCGTTCAAGTCACCATGGAAGGTGAAACCGTCGTCAAGGAATATGTCGATAACAACTACATTATTTTTGCCGTCACTTGGTCCGGCGTCATCCTTCCCGATTTGTCCGCCCTGCTCGGTCAATACGCCCGCCATGACGGCAAGGAGCGAGGCAGCGGCTTAAGGCACAGAGTGATCGAGGATAACGACTTGGTGGTGTCCAAAAATTATTCCAGCCGCTCCAAAAGAGGCTACGCTTATTTGAAAAGCAAGCTTCCGGCCCAATTCGATCCGGCCCTGCTGGCGCCATAACGCGCTCCACGCGCAAAAGGAAAGCATCGTGAAAAAAGGATTGCTGGGTTTGTTGATCGTTCTGCTCTGTGCCTGCGGTGGTGGCGGCGGCAGTAGTGACGGCAGCAGTGGTGGTGGTGGTGGAGGCGGTGGTGGAGGCGGAGGAGGAAGTAGCGGCACAGGCCCCTCTACACCCACAGGAACCAATGGGGTTATTCCGGTCACGGTCAACTCGGGACCCAATCGTAATTATCTGAACGGACTTTTCGGCGCCATTACGATTTGCAAAAACGCCACCGGTCCTATCAGCAATCCTGACAATTGCGCCACGATCAATAATGTTATTTTCGATACCGGATCAACGGGGATTCGCCTGTTGGCTTCGGCTCTGCCAGCGGGTTTCAGCCTCCCCGCCAGTCCGGCAGGGGATAGCGCGACGTATTCAAACTGCGGGGTGTTTGCCAGCGGTTACACTTGGGGCGACATAAGCTCGGTCTTCGTCGAGTTGGGTGGAATCCGCAGCACTCAAAAAATTCCCCTTCAATTGATAGGTCAATCGAAGCGCTCCGCTCCATCCGCTTGCACCAGCGGCAACGGAAAGTCGCTGAATACCCTGGCTTCGCTAGGGTCCAACGGCATTGTCGGCATTGGCCTGTTTGTTCGAGATTGCGGTAATAAATGCGCATCGAACATCAACAACAACTATTACTACACTTGCACTCCCTCTTCTTGCACCTCCACAGCCATGCCGCTGGCCTCGCAACTGACCAATCCGGTCGCGGTGATGCCGGCTTCTTATAACAACGGCACAGTGCTTGCGCTCAACTCTGTTGCAAGCCGCGGCGCTCAATCCGTTACAGGTTCGCTTTATTTGGGTATCGGCACCTCATCCGGCAATAGCATTCCGGCGCCGGCAGTCATCAATGCCAGTAACATCGGCACCATTACTGTCACCATGAACGGGACGAAATTCGAACGGAGTTTCATGGACAGCGGAACCAGCGGTTACGCGATGGATGCAAGCCTTTCCGCCATTTCCGCGATACTCCCCCGCTGTACCGCACCAAGCTACACTGCCTTTCTTTGCCCCGATCCCTCCTACAGCACGGCGTTGACTCTCAATAATGCCGCCAACACTCAGAGCGGAACGGCTTTGATAACGATTGTCCATGCGCAAAACCTGTTTAACGGTTGCTCCGGTTGTTTTGCTTTCAACAATGTCGGATTTGATCTGGGCAAAGGCTGGTCCCAGTCGATTGATCTGGGCTTGAGCTTTTTCTTTGGCAAAAAGATCGCCACCGGTTTGGAGGAAACTTCCGCCTGGGTTGACGGCAACACCAGCGGGACACCCTATATCGGCCCCTATTTCGCCTACCCCTCCGGTAGCTGATGCCGCCAAGGCGCAGGTCAAAACTGCGCTAAAATCGCCGCCGTTTGTGGTGCCCGCCCGCCCCAGTCAATATCGGGCGTTCGGGTGAAACGGGAAACAGGTGCGCCGGCTTCTGCCGGTAATGCCTGTGCTGCCCCCGCAACGGTAAGGAAGTGCGGGTGCGTCGATTTGCCACTGGGGAATAATTTCCCGGGAAGGCGGCGCATCAAGACTTTCAAGCCCGGAGACCGGCCACGAACACGGTTGGAAATGCCGCGGGAGGCGGCAGCCGGTGTCGGCTGCTCGGCTCCCCGATTATTTCCGTTCAGCAATGTGCCGGTGTGCGGGAATGCGCGCCGCTCAGCGGGAGTCTCTCCATGCAGCAACAACACCTTATCGCCGCGGCCGTCGCAGCCCTCGGCTTTTCCCAATCCGCTCTCGCTATTGATGACGCAGACGAAGCAACCGTCATTGTCACCGCCACCCGTTTTACCGATGCCGATCCGCGCATTCCGGCCAACATCAGCGTCATTACGCGGCAGGACATTGCCGCCATCCCCTCGGCCACCTTGCCGGAGATCCTGAAAGTGCGGGCGGGCATCGACATCCGCAGCATTTCCGGCGGCCTCGGCATCGACGCCGTCGCCGATCTGCGCGGCTTTGGCGACACCGCCGGCAGCAACACCCTGATTCTCGTCGATGGTCTGCGCATCAACCCGATCGACATGGGTTCGATCAGCTGGTCGGCCATTCCGCTGGCTGCTGTGCAGCGCATCGAAATCATCCGCGGTTCCGGCACGGTGCTTTACGGTGACCGCGCCAGCGGCGGCGTCATCAACATCATCACCGACAAGTCCGGCGCGCCGGCGGCTTCCGTTACAGCTGGCGCGGGCAATCTCGGCTTTCGCAGCGTCGACGGCCATCTGGCCGGCGGCGGCGAGCAGGTCTATTTCAATCTGGCCGCCCGCCATGCCGAGGCATCCGGCTGGCGTGAAAACAGCCAGCAGAATCAGGACAGCCTGTCTGGCCGCGCCGGGCTGCGCCTGCCATCCGGCGATGTCTTCCTCGATTTCGCCGCTTACCGCGACAAGTCCGGCCTGCCGAACGCCCTGCTCAGCGCTGCCTATGCCAGTAATCCACGCACGGCTAGTGCGCCTGAGGATACCCAGTCGCGCAATGGCTACCGGCTGCGTCCCGGCGCGCGCCTCGACATCACCGGCACGCTGACGTTCGAAGCGGAAATCGGCGCGGAGCAGGAGGATCGCCACGGCAACTTCCGATCATTCAACAGCACCTACTCAGCCAGCAAAGAAAACCTCTCGGCGACGCCGCGGCTGCGCTGGCGTCATGGCGTGGGTACGCTCAGCAGCGAAAGCGTGATCGGCTTCGATTATTACCGCGGCACCGTCAAGTCCAGCTACTCGTCGTCGCCCCGCCAGAACGCCGATCAAATCAGTTCATCCCTGTACCTGCAAAACTCGACCGCGTTGAGCGATGAGTGGACGCTCACTATCGGCGGGCGTCGCCAGCGCATGACACAAAATGCCCATCAGGATGAATATCCGGCCTGGTTCCAGCCCGCGCTCGACGGCAAGGCGACGCGCACGCTGAATGCCGCCGACCTCGGCCTCAGCTACGCCAGCGGGGGCTGGCGCGTTTATGGCCGCGCCGGTTCGACTTACCGCTTCGCCAATACCGATGAACTGTTCGGTTATGACAACGCCTTGTTCGTGCCGAAATTCGCCGGTGATCTGCGCCCCCAGCATGGCCGGATCGGCGAGCTTGGCGGTTCGCTGCGCACGGGCACGGTGGATATGCGCATCGCAGCTTACCGGCTGGATTTGACCGACGAGATCGGCTACGACGACACCGCCAGCGCCAATGTCAATTTCGATCCGACGCGCCGTCAGGGCATCGAGGCGGAATTCGGCTGGCGGATTGGCGGCGGCGTGAAGGCGCAGGCGGCCTATACCTACACTGACGCCCATTTCCGCGACGGCCCTGATGCCGGTAAAAACATCCCGCTCGTGGCGAAACACATGGCGACGCTCCAAATCGGATGGGACGGCGGCAAAGCCGGAACTTACGATGTGCTCACCCGTTACATCGGCCACCGCCGCTACAGCGGCGATTACGCCAATCAGCGCGGCTGGCTGGCCGGTTACACGCTGACGGATCTGCAAGCCAGTTGGAAGCTCAAGCCCTGGACAGTCACGGCGCGTCTGCTCAATGCCTTCGATAAACGCTACGCGCCCTTCGCCGGTTACTCAACCTTTTCCGCGGATTATTACTATTATCCGGGCGATGGACGTTCCTTCCAGTTAGCCGCCCGTTACGATTTCTTCTGACCTCATGCCCTCACACCGCCGCGCCCTGCTCGTTCTGCTGCTGCTGACTGCCCTGTCGGTCGCCAGTTTGGGCGTCGCGCTCGCGGCAGGCAGTATGGCGCTGTCTCTGGGTGAGTTGTGGGCCATGCTTTCCGGCGCGAACGATACGGCGCGTACCATCGTTATCGACCTGCGCCTACCGCGCGCGCTGGCCGCTTTCGCCTGCGGCGGCCTGCTGGCACTGGCCGGCGCACTGATGCAGGTGCTGCTGCGTAACCCGCTGGCCGACCCCTATGTGCTGGGCATTTCCGGCGGAGCCGGTGTTGGCGCGTTGACCGCGATGCTGCTGGGGCTGACCGGCCTCGGCGTCCCCAGCTTCGCTTTCGCGGGGGCGCTGGCAACCATTGTGCTGGTGTTCGGGCTGGCCCGTAATGACGGCAGTTCGACACAAACGCCTCTTCTGCTGACCGGCGTGGTCGTCGCCGCCGGTTGCGGGGCGCTGGTCGCGTTGATTTTGACGCTTGCGCCGGAACAGAAAGTGCATGGCATGTTGTTCTGGCTGATGGGCGACCTCTCGCAGTCGGCCACTCCGCTACCGGCATTGGGCGTGTTGCTGGCCGCGCTTGCCGTGGCGCTGCCCTTCGCCTGCGAATTGAATTTGCTGGCGCGGGGCGCGGAACAAGCCTTGGCCTTGGGCGTGGCCGTGCCTACCCTGCGCCGCATCGTCTATGTCACTGCCTCACTGGCGACTGCCGCCGCCGTAACGACCGCCGGTTCAATCGGCTTCATCGGGCTGATCGTGCCGCATCTCGTGCGCCTTGCCATCGGCAACGATCAACGCCTGCTGTTGCCCGCCGCCGCGCTGGCCGGCGGCAGCCTGCTGACGCTGGCCGATACCGCCGCCCGCACCGTCGCCGCGCCCATTCAGTTGCCGGTCGGCGTGCTGACCGCGCTGATCGGCGTGCCGGTATTTCTCTACCTGCTTGGCAGGAGCCGCCCGTGATTCTGTCGGCGCGGCAACTCTCGGTCAGCATCGGTCTGCACAAGGTCTGCCTTGGGCTGGATCTCGATCTCGCTGCCGGTACGCGGCTGGCCATTCTCGGCCGCAATGGCGCGGGCAAATCGACGCTGCTCGCCACGCTCGCCGGTCTGCGGCCCGCCGATGCCGGTACGCTGCTGCTCGAAGGCAAATCCTACGCGGAACACGGCCTGCGCAACGCCGCCAAGTTGCGCGGCTGGCTTGGGCAGGATCGCAGCGACCCCTTTGCCACCACTGTGCTGGAAACCGTGCTGACCGGCCGCCATCCGCACCTTGGCCGTTGGGGCTGGGAAGCGGCCGCTGATGTCGACCTCGCCCGCAAGACGCTGGCGGCAATGGGGCTGGCCAACATGGAGGCGCGGGAAGTGCACACGCTCTCAGGCGGCGAACGGCAGCGCGTCGCCATCGCCGCGTTGCTGGCTCAGACGCCGCGCCTTTACCTGCTCGACGAACCGCTCGCCCATCTCGACCTCAATCACCGGATCGCCACGCTTGATCTGCTGTCGCGGCGCGCGCGCAATGAAGGCAGCGCCGTTGTCATGGTGCTGCACGACCCCAATTTCGCGCTGCGCTTTTGCGATCAGGCGCTGCTATTGTTCGGCGACAGCCGGCACATCGCCGGTCCGGTATCGGCAGTCATCGACGCGCAGACCCTGAGCAGCCTTTACGGCTACCCGATGAAGCCGCTCGTCACAGCGGATTTCCCCCAGCCCATTTTCGTACCGGAATAGCCCTGAAAACCGGCTGTTGCAGCGCACTCGCCATGCGGAAATACTTGGCATTAACAAAAACATAACCTATTATTTCAAAACAATAAAACTATTTTGTTGCGTCGCAGCAAAATTTCCGCTATAGTGGGCACCGTTGTGATCCAAAAATCTCATATTCAGGAGTACGTTATGTCTGTTAACCTTGAGCAGTTCGCGGCCTCCAACAAGGCCACCGTCGATTCCCTTCTCGCTGTCGCCAACGCCGCTCTGGTCACCGCCGAGCGCATTGCCGCCCTCAATCTGGGTGCTGCGCGTTCCGCCCTTGAGGATTCCGCGTCCGTCACCAAGGCCGCTTTGGCAGTCAAGAGCCCCAACGAAGCCGCCGCTTTGCAAACCGCGCTGCTGCAACCCAGCGTCGAAAAGGCCGTCAGCTACTCGCGTTCGCTTTATGAAATTTCCAGCGAGTCGCAGCAGCAATTCGCCAAAATGATCGAAACCCAGTTCGCCGATTTCCAGAAGCAGGTCGGCGGCCTCGTCGACCAAGCCTCCAAGAGCGCTCCGGCCGGTTCCGAAAATATTGTCGCTGCCGTGCAAAGCACCTTCGCCACCGCCAATTCCGCTTTCAACAACATGGTGTCGATGACCAAGCAGTTTACTGAAGCGGCTCAAGCCAACATCGCCGCCGCGACCAAGACCGCTGCCAAGAAGTAAGCCGCGACCGCGCTGTTGTATCTAAATCAACGGCCCAAGGCATTGCGCCTTGGGCCGTTTTTTACTGCCCGCGCCTGGCTCTGGCTGATTCCAGATCAGCGCACAGTTGCGCGGCGCCCTCGGCCAGACGCGGCGTATGGCGCTGGATCAGATCAGGCGGAATGAAATAGAGGTTGTCGCGTTTAACAGCAGTTAATGCTGGCCACTGCCGCCAGTCGGCCAGCCATTCGGGACGGGCCTCGCCCATGCCACTGGCAATGATGACTTCGGGGTCTGCGGACAACACGGCTTCAATGGTGACAGCAGGCGCAAGCGCCTTGAGATTGCCGAAGATGTTTTCGCCGCCGCATAAATGAATAACATCGCTGATGACCTGGCTGCCGCCGATGGTCATCAGCGGTTGTTGCCAGATTTGGTAGAAGGTTCGCACCTTGGGACGGTCGCCGTAACGCTGGCGCAATTCGGTCAGCCGATGACGAAAATCTGTTGCGGCCGCCTGTGCCGTGTTCTGAACACCTGCCAGTTCGCCGTAGCGTTCGAGATTACCGGCAACGTCATCAATACGTTCCGGCTCCGCCAGATAAACGGGAATGCCCAGCGCACGCAGCTTTTCGATATGCGCCGGACTGTTGCCGCTGGCCCAGCCGGCGGCGAGATCAGGCTTGAGCGCCGCAATCGCCTCGAGGTCGAGCCGTGCATAGCCGCCGATGCGCGGCAGCTTTTGCGCCGCCGCCGGATAGTTGCTGTATTCAACCGCGCCGACCAGATGGCCGCCCGCGCCCGCCGCATAGAGCATTTCGGTAATGTTCGGCGCGAGGCTGACAATGCGTTGCGCCGGTGCGGCAAGGCGAACGGTAACGCCGGTATCGTCCTTGACC
>JAISPO010000024.1 GCA_031274855.1 Zoogloeaceae bacterium
GTCTGATGCGAAGCTTGCTCATTATTGGTTGCGGCGATGTACTGCGCCGCGCTCTGCCGGAACTGCTCCGGCACTGGCGCATTTACGCGCTGGTGCGGGAACGCGATCCTGCGCTGACGGCGCTTGGCGTGACTCAACTCATCGGCGATCTCGACCGGAAGGCCAGTTTGCGCCGCCTTGCCGGACTTGCCCATGCGGTGCTGCACGCCGCGCCGCCACCGGACCGCGGACAGCGCGATCCGCGTATGCGCCGCCTCCTTGCCGTTTTGCGCCGCGGCAGTCTACCACGACGTTTTGTCTATATCAGCACGAGCGGCGTGTATGGCGATTGCGCGGGCGCAAAGGTGAACGAGACACGCGCGCCGCATCCGCAAACCGGGCGGGCGCAGCGGCGGGCCGATGCCGAAAAAACATTGCGCCGCTTCGGGCGGAATTCCGGATGCTGCGTAAACATTCTGCGCGCATCGGGCATCTATGCCGGTGATCGCTTGCCGCTTGCCCGCTTGCGTCAGGGGCTGCCGATGTGGCAGGCCGGCGAGGATGTCTACACCAATCATGTTCATGCCGAAGATCTTGGCAGCGCCTGTCTGGCGGCCTTGCGCCATGGCCGCGCCAACCGCGTCTACAATGCCAGCGATGATTCCGATTTGCTGCTGGGCGCGTGGTTCGACAAGCTGGCCGATGCCTTTGATTTGCCGAGGCCGCCCAGAGTCAGCCGCTGCGCTGCGCCTGACCGGCTTTCATTCATGAACGAGTCGCGCCGGCTCGACAACCGCCGTCTGAAGCGGGAACTGGGTTTCCGGTTCCGCTATCCCAATGTCGATTGCGGCATTGCCGCTGCCAAGGAGGCCCAATGTTCTGGCTCTGGGTAAAAGCCTTTCATATTTTTTTCGTTGTCAGCTGGTTTGCCGGTCTGTTTTATTTGCCGCGCATTTTCGTCAATCTGGCGATGGTGCCTGCCGACAATGCCGCCGAGCGCGAGCGCCTGCTGCTGATGGCCCGCAAGCTCTACAAGTTCGTTACGCCTATCGGCCTGCTCGCGGTTGGGCTGGGCCTGTGGCTGTGGCTGGGCTTCGACATTTTCAGCGGCAACTGGCTGTACGTCAAAGCTGCGCTGGTCTGTATCCTGCTCGGTTATCACTTTTTCTGCGGCAAGCTGCTTAAAGATTTCATCGCCGGACGTAACCGGCGGCCGCATGTCTGGTATCGCTTCTTCAACGAAGGGCCGGTGCTGCTGCTGCTGGCGATTTGCGTTCTGGCGGTCATCAAGCCGTTTTCCTTCTGATGCGCTATCAATATTTCGCACCCTGCCCGCGCGGACTGGAAGCGCTGCTGGCTGAAGAGCTTGCCGTAGCCGGCGCAATCGACATCCGCCAGACAGCGGGGGGCGTCGAGTTCGCCGGTGATCTGGCTTGCTGCTATCGCGTCAATCTCGAATCGCGCATCGCCACCCGCGTGCTTTGGCGGCAGGCGAGCGGCGACTACAGCAGCGAAGACGACATTTACCGGCTGGCGCGCAGCGTCGATTGGCTGCGCCGCTTCTCAGTCGAGCGCAGTATCCGCATTTATGTGACCGCGCAGCGCGTGCCGCTCAAGAGCCTGGAATTCGTCACCCTGCGCGTCAAAGATGCGGTCTGCGACGTGTTTCGTGACGCCTGCGGCCGGAGGCCGAATGTCGACACCAAAGCGCCCGATGTGCGCATTCATCTGTTTTTGACTGAGCAGCGCGCGACACTTTATCTCGACACCTCGGGCGAACCGCTCTGGCAGCGCGGCCACAAAATCGCCAAGATTGAAGCGCCGCTCAAAGAAAATCTCGCCGCCGGAATTCTGCGCTTGATCGGCTGGCAGCCGGGTACGCCCTTGCTCGACCCGATGTGCGGCTCGGGAACCTTTCTGCTTGAAGCCGCGCAAATGAGTTTGGGCGATCCCTCGGGCATCAACCGCGAACCCGGGCAATTCGCTTTCGAGCGCCTGCTGTCTTTCAAGCCCGAACTTTGGCGCGAGTTGCAAAAGTCGGCAGTCGCGGCGCGTCTTCCGGCGGCGCAGTTGCCGATCTGGGGCTCCGACCGCTCAGCGGATGCCGTGGCGCGGGCACAGCAAAATCTGGCCCATGCCGGTCTCGACGATCTAGTGACGGTGCAATGCGCCGATCTGCTGACGCTGACCGCGCCCGCGCCAAGCGGCGTGCTGGTCTGCAACCCGCCCTATGGCGAGCGGCTGGGCGAACTCGATGAACTGGCCGCTTTTTATCCCAAGCTCGGCGACGCGCTGAAGCGGCGCTTCGCCGGCTGGGATTGCTGGTTTCTTTCGGCGGATACGCGCCTGCCCAAGCTGATCGGCCTCAAGCCCATGCGCAAGATTCCGATCTTCAACGGGCCGCTCGAATGCCGGATCTACGGCTTCCGCATGGTCGGCGGCAGCAACCGTTGATCAAACAAGGTCGAGATCCCTGATGCCTTTCGTCAAGTCGCGGCCGGTGGCATCCTTGCTGTTGAGCTTGATCTGCAAGCGCAGGTCGTTGATCGAATCGGCGTTGCGTAGTGCATCTTCGTAGCTGATATCGCCGCTTTCGTAAAGATCGAATAGCGACTGGTCGAAGGTCTGCATACCCAGTTCGCGCGACTTTTTCATGATGTCCTTGATCTCGTCGATATGGCCTTTGAAGATCAGATCCGAGATCAGCGGCGAGTTGAGCATGACCTCCATGGCGGCGATGCGCCCCTTGCTGTCGCGTTTCGGGATCAGGCGCTGCGAGATGAAGGCGCGGATGTTGAGCGATAAATCCATCAGCACCTGAGCGCGTTTTTCTTCGGGGAAGAAGTTGATGATGCGATCAATGGCCTGGTTGGTCGAGTTGGCGTGCAGCGAACCCATGCACAGGTGGCCGGTTTCGGCGAAGGCGATGGCGTGCTCCATGGTTTCGCGATCTCGGATTTCGCCGATCATGATGACATCCGGCGCTTGACGCAAAGCGTTTTTCAGCGCCGTTTCCCAGTCGTCGGTATCGACGCCGATTTCCCGCTGGGTGACGATGCAGTTCTTGTGCGCATGCACATACTCAATCGGGTCCTCGACGGAGACGATATGCCCCTGACTGTTTTCGTTGCGGAAACCGATCATGGTCGCCAGCGAGGTCGACTTGCCGCAGCCGGTGCCGCCGACGAACATCACCAAACCGCGCTTGGACATGGCGATGTCCTTCAGCACCGGCGAGAGTTTGAGCTCTTCGAAGGTCGGAATTTTGGTATTGAGCGTGCGTAAAACAATGCCGACGAACCCTTGCTGGATGAAGGCGTTGCAGCGGAAGCGCCCGATCCCCGTGGGATTGATGGCAAAGTTACACTCTTTTTTGGCCTCAAACTCGGAAGCCTGCTTATCGTTCATGATGGAACGGGCCAATTCCTGTGTTTGCTGCGGCGTCAAGGTTTGCGCCGCTGCGGGCGTTACCCGCCCATCGATCTTGATGGCTGGCGGAAAGCCGGCAGTGATGAACAGATCGGAACCCTTCTTCTGCACCATCATGGTGAGAAGTTGGTACATGAACTTTCGCCCTTCATCTTTTTCCATGATTTGATTTACCCTGAGAAAGCGTCTTTATTGGCGGCGTACTGCCGTGCTTCGCCTAGTGAAACGATGTTCCGGCGCACGAGATCCTGCAAGCATTGATCGAGCGTTTGCATGCCCAGGCTCTGGCCGGTTTGC
>JAISPO010000031.1 GCA_031274855.1 Zoogloeaceae bacterium
GTAGTAGCAGGAGGCCACGACGAATACCGCGAAAAGAACGCGGCCAACCGGATCAACCCGCATCAGCCCCGCCCATTCCCAAGCCATCAAGGCGGCGAAAACCGCAAACACAATGGCTGCGGACGGCTCCGGCAACACAAACAAAGTGATGAGAAAAGCAGCCAGCAAAAACAGCGCCGTGATGATCCGTGTTTTAAGCATAATGTGTTTGCCTGCTTGCGGACGCGGGAACCAGCACGTCGGCGCCTTCGCGCAACTGTTCGCTGGTGCGTCCGAAACGGCGTTCCCGTTTTTGATAAGAGGCGATCGCCGCATCGAGCGTGCGGGCATCGAACTCCGGCCACAAGCGATCAGTGAAATAAAACTCCGTATAGGCAAGCTGCCAGATCATGAAGTTGCTGACGCGCTGCTCGCCGCCCGTGCGGATGAACAAGTCCGGTTCCGGCGCGTAGGCCAGCGCCAGATAGGGCGCAAGATCGGCCTCGGTCCATGCGCCTGACTTTTGCGGCTGCTCCTGCGCAAGCCGGTTACTCGCCTGCAAAATATCCCAGCGCCCGCCGTAATTGGCGGCTACGGTCAGCGTCAGGCGGCGGTTGTCTGCCGTCTTGCGTTCGCCGTCCTCGATCAACGCGCGCAGGCGCGGCTCAAAGCGCGACAAATCGCCGACAACTTTCAAACGGATGCCGTTCTCGTGCAGGCGAGCCACTTCCTCGCTCAAAGCCGAGACAAACAGATTCATCAAAAAGGAGACTTCTTCCGGTGGCCGCCGCCAGTTCTCGGAACTGAAGGCGAATACGGTCAGGTACTCGATGCCGTGCTCAATGCAGGTTTTGATGACACGGCGCAACACCTCGACGCCGCGCTTGTGACCGGCGACGCGCGGCAGAAAACGCCTGCGCGCCCAGCGCCCGTTGCCATCCATGATGATGGCGACATGCCGAGGCACCTGCCTCGTCTCGGGAATCGTTGCCGTCGAGCTGTCGAAGGTCGCCATCGGTCCGCGCTCCGATGGCTAGACGGCCATCAGATCCTTTTCCTTTTCGACAATCGCCTTGTCGACTTCCGCCACGAATTTGTCGGTGAGCTTCTGGATATCATCCTGGGCGCGATGCTCGTCATCCTCGGCAAGCTCGTGTCTCTTCAGCGCGTCTTTCAGATGCGCAATGGCGTCGCGGCGCAGATTGCGAATCGCCACCTTGGCGTTCTCGCCTTCGTGCCTGACCACCTTGGTAAGTTCCTTGCGCCGCTCCTCGGTCAGCATGGGCATGGGCACGCGGATCATGTCGCCCTGCGTTGCCGGATTGAGTCCGAGATCGGCGTCGCGGATCGCTTTCTCAACCTTGGCGATCATCGGTTTTTCCCAGGGCTGCACGCCGATGGTGCGGGCGTCGATCAGGGTGACATTGGCGACTTGGGTAATCGGCACCGGACTACCGTAGTAATCGACATGGACGTGATCCAGAATGCCGGTATGGGCGCGTCCTGTGCGCACCTTGTGCAAATCCTGCTTGAGCGCATCCAGGCTCTTTTGCATCTTTTGTTCAGTACTTTTTCTGAGTTCGGCAATCATTGCAAACCCTCCTGGCAATACACCAAAGTTCCTTCGTCCTCGCCCATGACGACGCGCTTCAACGCGCCCGTCTTGAAAATGGAAAAGACGTTGATCGGCAGTTTCTGGTCGCGGCACAAAGCGAATGCGGTGGCATCCATGACGGCCAGATTGCGTCCGATTGCCTCGTCGAAACTGATTCTGGTAAAGCGCGTCGCGGACGGATCCTTCTTCGGATCGGCCGTATAGATACCGTCCACCTTGGTGGCCTTGAGCACGATGTCCGCGCCGATTTCCGAACCGCGCAAAGCGGCCGCCGTATCGGTGGTAAAGAACGGATTACCGGTACCGGCGCCGAACACCACGATCTTGCCTTCTTCGAGATAGCGAATCGCCTTGCCGCGAATGTAAGGCTCGACCACCTGCTCGATATTGAGCGCCGACTGCACGCGGGCATGAAGATTGGCCTGACGCATGGCATCGGCCAGCGCCATCGCATTCATCACCGTCGCCAACATACCCATGTAGTCGGCGCTGGCGCGATCCATGCCGCTGGCCGCGCCGGCCATGCCGCGAAAGAGATTGCCGCCGCCGATGACAATGCCGATTTCGACGCCCAACCCGGCCACCGCCTTGATTTCATCGACGATGCGGGCAAGCGTCACGCGATTGATGCCATAGGCATCCTCGCCCATCAAGGCTTCGCCGGAGAGCTTGAGCAAAATCCGCTTGTAGGCTGGCATGGCGGCGACTTGCCCTTTTCGTCAGCGTTTCGCCGCCGCCGCTTGCGCCGCGACTTCGGCAGCGAAGTCAGTCACCTTCTTCTCGATGCCTTCGCCGACGATATAAAGCGTAAACCCGTGCACCGTCGCGCCCTTGGCCTTGAGCAGTTGTTCAATCGTCTGCTTGCCGTCTTCGGCCTTGACGAACACCTGACCGAGCAAAGTCACATCCTTCAGGTACTTCTGGACGGTGCCTTCGGCGATTTTCTCCAGCATGTTCTCCGGCTTGCCCGCTTCACGCGCCTTTTCGATGGCGATGCGGCGCTCGGTTTCGAGCAGATCGGCAGGCACGCCGGACGCATCCAGCGACTTCGGCTTGGAAGCGGCGACATGCATGGCGAGGTCTTTCGCCAGTTGAACATCGCCGCCGGTCACATCGACCAGCACGCCGATTTTCGAGCCGCCATGCACATAGGACGACAGCTTGCCCTTCGCCTGCAAGCGCTCGAAACGGCGGATCGACATGTTCTCGCCGATCTTGCCGACCAGCGCGGCGCGGGTCGACTCGACCGTGCCGCCGCCCATCGGCAGCGCCGACAGCGCCGCCACGTCCGCCGGATTTTTACCGGCCACCAGTTCGGCGCAGCCCTTGGCCAGCGCGATGAACTCGTCGTTCTTGGCCACAAAGTCGGTCTCGGAATTGACCTCGACGACTGCGCCCAACTTGCCGTCAGCCGACAAATACATGCCGACCACGCCCTCGGCCGCGATGCGAGCCGCCGCCTTGGTTGCCTTGTTGCCCAGCTTGACGCGCAGAATTTCCTCGGCCTTGGCCATATCGCCATTGGCCTCCGTCAGCGCCTTCTTGCATTCCATCATCGGCGCGTCGGTCTTTTCGCGCAGTTCTTTGACCATGCTTGCGGTGATTTCCGCCATTGCTTTTACTCCAAATTCGTTAGTTTCTACGATACGCCCATTATTCCTTGGCAAGCTCTTCGTCCACCTCGACGAACTCATCCTCACCGGCAAGCTGCTGAACGATTTCATTAATCGACTCGTTCTTGCCTTCCAGAATCGCATCGGCCATGCCGCGCGCATACAAGCGAATCGCCCGCGAGGAATCGTCGTTGCCGGGGATCAGGTAATCAACGCCTTCCGGGTTGTGATTGGTATCGACCACGCCGATGACCGGAATGCCCAGCTTGTTGGCCTCGGTGATGGCAATCTTGTGGTAGCCGACGTCGATCACGAAAATCGCGTCAGGCAACCCGCCCATATCCTTGATGCCGCCCAGGCTCTTTTGCAGCTTGACCAGCTCCCGCTGCATCATCAGCCCTTCCTTCTTCGACATCTTTTCGAAAGCGCCATCCTGCGCCATCTGCTCCATATCCTTCAGGCGCTTGATCGACTGCTTGACGGTCTTGTAGTTGGTCAACATCCCGCCCAGCCAGCGCTCATCAACGCAAGGCATTCCACAGCGGATAGCCTCTTCGAAAACGATTTCGCGCGCCTGACGCTTGGTGCCAACGAACAGGACAGTGCCCTTCTTGGCCGCCATCTTTTTCACGAACGCGATCGCCTCGTTGTACTTGGCGAGGGTCTTTTCGAGGTTGATGATGTGAATCTTGTTGCGATGGCCGAAAATGAAATTCGCCATCTTGGGGTTCCAGAAACGTGTCTGATGGCCGAAATGAACGCCGGCCTCCAGCATCTGGCGCATGGTAGTACTCATAAGTCGATCTCCGATATGGGTTAAACCTCCGCCCGGCTGTGACACTGCGATCACCCATTCGGCGCCGGACGTGCGGATTTTGCCCGAAACCTTTCGAGCAATCTTTAGATTATAGCCGTTCCCAGCCTGTAGCAGCAAGCGCTTCAGGTTTCAGGGTTCAGCCCTGTACCCTCAGCGTTCTTCAGTCACGCGGCACCACGCGGGCAGGTAGTAATCCGGCATGGCAGTGCTGGAACAGAACCAGTTACCGGATTTATCGGCTGTCAATTTAATTGATTCGCCACGCAGCGAGGGCGACGTGTTGGAGGATTGGGAAAGCGTCAGCGTGATTGTGCACTCCTGCTCTCCCCGCAGCAACCCGGTGGCGAGAACTTCAATCTTCTCGATCAATCGGGTGTTCGCCGAATAAACGCCGGACTCGCAGCCCTCTTTGTTGATTTCTTCAATGAGCGGCAACGTCGACTTGAGCGCCACCTCCGCATGTAGCTGGCTCTTGAATCTCTGATAGTGGGATACGCCAAACACCGTAAGACCAATACAAAAGACGAAGACCACGATGTTGATCATCCAGCCGTACCAAGGCATAGCCGGGCGTTTCGCCGGCAGCGGGAACCCCGGTTCCACTTTGTTGAACACAATGCAAACGCCGGACAGCATGTCATACAGGGCTTGTTTGCGCCGCGTCCATCCGGCCATCGCGTAGCTCAGAGTGAGGATCAAACAGTAGATGAGAGTGACGGCAATCACGGGAAAACTGAAGATGGCGGTCGAATCGCGGGTTACCGTGTCCGTAAAGGAAAAATAGGGGACTCCGCTCAGAAGCAGCGAGAGCAGAACCACGCTCAAATAACGCCAGGTCGCACGGCCCAAGTCGATGGCTCTGCCTTGTTTGTCGACTGCCTTGATTTCCATTGCCCGCTTGCCGAAGGTCGCTTGTGTTTCCGAGCTTTCCTGCCACGGGAAATACCAGAATATGATGCCCAAGCTCACGGGGAAAACAAGGAAACCGGCAAGCGGCACAAACATTTTTGTCACGGAGATGACAAGCATCACCGGAATCAAAATGAACGCAATAATCAAGGCATCGAGCGCGCACGCCGCAAAGCGCCACCAGAACCCCGCGTGGACTGCCGCGCCTTCCGGCAAGACCTTCCACATAATGGACACATCCTCACCCAGATCATCAGCAGCTTCCTCCTCTGCCTTCTTGGCAAGAAATTTAGCCCCTGCCAGAGCCGGATGACTGCCGTCGGATAAGGAGGAACGTTGATAGGAGGCTTCCGGCTCAACAAGCGCGAGAGAGATGGCTGATGCTACCGGCGCGGCAACAGGGGGCGGCGTTTTTGGAGGAGAGACGAGTTCGCTGTATGGTTTCCATTCATTTCCGCCGACTTCGGCGACCGGCATGGTATCCATCCACTGCGCCCACTGGCCATACTGGATACGCTGCTCCACCCACTTGCGCGGCACGGGGCCGCACGGCGCGCCGTCAATCTGCACGAACAACGCGGGACGATCATCCGGCTCGCAGATTTCCGTATGGGCGCCGATTTTGGCGATGTCTGCCTGCCAAACCCGCAACTGCTGGAAATCGTCGTGCTGCATGATGATCTGCGGCATCGTCGCCATGAGCTGCGCGAATTGCTCCGGCGCCATGCGAACGCGGGTAGCCAGCGCAGGCCAGACCGATTCCGGCAAAAAGCCGGGTAACACCGTACCGGTCAATACCAGACAGAAACGAGCCACGTTTCTCTTCCTTCTCTTTGCAGCGTAAGTGCAACCATGCCCGACATGAGAAAAAGGTTACGCCGATCATTCTAAAACGGTTTTATTTTATTCACATATGCATTCAGCAACTTCATTTTCTCTGAATATGCAGGAACTGCTTTAAGTTTGCCTCAACCGATGCCAAAAGGTTCGACGAGGTGTCCAGCGAGGACGATGATGCCGATACCGGCAGCGATCAGCAGGACTTGCTGGATCGTAGCTCGCAGTTCTGTTCGCCTGTGCAAGCCGGGGATCAGGTCGGCGACGGCAATGTAAATCATGCTGGCCGCAGCCAGCGCCAGCATGATGGGTACGATGGCTTGTACTTCCGACAGCGCCACCCAAGCCAGTACGCCGCCTACCAGTGTCGCCAAACTCGACAGCAGGTTATAGAGCAGCGCCCGCGCTTTCGTATAGCCGGAATGCAGCAGGAT
>JAISPO010000071.1 GCA_031274855.1 Zoogloeaceae bacterium
TCAGGAAATATTTGCTCACTATTTTCAAAGCACAGTGAGGCGGCTTGCCTTTACTCTTGGTAAAGTTCTGTAAATCTTTCCTGCCGCTTCCCTGCCATGACTATTGCCAACTCTCTGTCGGGCTTGATTGGCCCTCTGCGCCGCCATCCGTGGTGGTTCCTTGTTTTATTGCTGGCGCTTATCGCTGCCGGTGTTTTCTACACCCGCGCCGGCGGTTCCGGTAGCGGTTCGCCGGAGGCGGCGAAAGCGGGCGGGCGCGGGGCGGGCGGGCCGCTGCCGATCACGGTTTCTGAGGTGACGCTCAAGGATATGCCGGTCTGGTTGCCGGGGATCGGGACTGCGGTGCCGCGCAATCTGGCGACGGTGCGCGTGCGGGTCGATGGGCTGCTGCTCGGCATCCATTTCACTGAGGGGCAGATGGTCAAGGCCGGACAGCTGCTGGCGGAAATCGACCCCGCGCCTTTCGAGGCGCAACTGGCGCAGGCCAACGGCCAGTTGGCGCGTGACACTGCCCAGTTGAACAACGCCCGCCTCGATCTGGAACGCTACCGTGATCTTTGGGCCAAGGATTCGATTGCCAAACAGCAGCTCGATACGCAGGAGGCGCTTGTCCGGCAGTACGAGGGCACGGTGGAAAATGGCCGCGGCGCGGTAGCCACGGCAAAATTGCAACTGGACTACACGCGCGTCATCGCGCCGGTCTCCGGCCGCATCGGGCTGCGGCAGGTGGATCCGGGCAATCAAGTCCATGCTTCTGATGCCAATGGCATCGCTTCCATTGCGCAAATACAGCCGATGACAGTGATTTTCGCCGTGCCGGAAACGCAGGTGCCGCGCATCAACCGGCGGCTGGCGGGCGGCGAGCTTTTAGTTGTTGAAGCGTGGGATCGCGAGCAGAAAAATCTGCTGGCCAAGGGGCGGTTGCTCACGACCGACAACCAGATCGACCCCGCCACTGGCACCATCAAGCTGAAAGCTGAATTCGCCAACGCCGACAGCCAGCTTTTCCCCAATCAGTTCGTCAATGCCCGCCTGCTGCTCGGTACGCAGCAGGAGGCAATCGTGGTACCTGCCGCTGCCGTGCTGCGCGGCAGTCAAGGTTCCTTCGTCTATACGGTCGACGCCGAAAATACCGTCAAGTCGGTGCCGGTCAAATCGGGCATTGCCGATGGCAGCCTCATGTCAGTCGAGGGCGCGTTGAAGGCGGGCGACCGTGTTGTCCTCGATGGCAGCGACAATCTGCGCGATGGCGCGAAGGTTGAGGTCATTACCGTGGAACAGCGCCAGCAGGCGCAAGCGCCGGCGGCAGGCAAGGGAAAAGGTACTTCGAGGGCTAATCCGAAATGAAACCGGGGTTTCCCCTCCCCCGCTCGCGGCCCCCATCCCAACCTTCCCCCGCAAGCGGGGGAAGGAGAAGTCAATGAATCCTTCGCGCATTTTCATTCTGCGGCCGGTCGCCACCTCGCTGTTGATGGTGGCGATTCTGCTGGTCGGGCTGGTGGCTTACCGCTTCCTGCCGATTTCGGCGCTGCCCGAAGTGGATTACCCGACCATACAGGTGATGGCGCTTTATCCGGGCGCCAGCCCGCAGGTGGTCACCTCCTCGATCACCGCGCCGCTGGAGCGGCAGTTCGGGCAGATGCCCGGACTGGCCGAAATGTCCTCGACCAGTTCGGGCGGCGCTTCGGTCATTACGCTGCGCTTCAGCCTCAATCTCACGCTCGACGTGGCCGAGCAGGAAGTGCAGGCGGCCATCAATGCCGCCAGCAATCTGCTGCCCACCGACATGCCGCTGCCGCCGGTCTACAGCAAGGTCAATCCGGCCGACGCGCCCATCCTGACGCTGGCCGTCACCTCGCCGCTGCTGCCGGTGCCGCGCATGCACGATCTGGTCGAGTCGCGCGTGGCGATGAAAATTTCGCAAGTTCCGGGCGTCGGCATGGTCAGCATCGCGGGCGGGCGGCGACCGGCAGTGCGCATTCAGGCCAACCCGACTGCCTTGGCGAACTTGGGCCTGTCGCTCGACGATTTGCGCAACGCCATTGGCGCGGCCAACGTCAATAGCGCCAAAGGCAGCTTCGACGGCGCTTTGCGCGCTTCGACCATCGACGCCAACGATCAGTTGAAATCGCCTGAGGAATACGCAGCCCTGATCGTCGCCTACAAGAACGGCGCGCCGCTGCGTCTGCGCGACGTTGCCGATATCGTCGAGGACGCCGAAAACGTGCGTCTGGCCGCTTGGTCGGATACGCAGGAGGCGGTGATTCTCAACATCCGGCGCCAGCCGGGGGCCAATGTGATTGAGGTGGCCGACCGCGTCAAGCAGACCCTGCCGCAACTGCGCGCCAGCCTGCCGGCCAGCATCGACATCGGCATTCTGACCGACCGCACCACCACCATCCGCGCTTCGGTGGCCGATGTTCAATTTGAACTCGTGCTGGCGGTCGCGCTGGTTGTGATGGCGATTTTTCTTTTCCTGCGCACCCTCTCCGGCACGGTAATTCCCGCGCTGGCCGTGCCGCTGTCGCTGGTCGGCACTTTCGCGGTGATGTATCTCTCCGGCTTTTCGATCAACAACCTGACGCTGATGGCCCTGACCATCTCGACCGGCTTTGTCGTGGATGACGCCATTGTGATGATCGAAAACATCGCCCGTTATATCGAAGATGGCGAGGCGCCGCTACCGGCGGCCCTGAAGGGCGCGAAGCAAATCGGCTTCACCATTATTTCGCTGACGGTTTCGCTGATTGCGGTGCTCATTCCCCTGCTGTTCATGGGCGACGTGGTGGGCCGCCTGTTCCACGAGTTCGCCATCACCCTGTCAATCGCCATTCTGATTTCCGCCTTCGTTTCGCTGACCCTGACGCCCATGCTCTGCGCCCGCCTGTTGAAGCATGTGCCGGAGGCGGAGCAGGGCCGCTTCTATCATTGGAGCGGCCAGCTTTTCGAGCGCGTCATTGCCCGCTACGGCCAAATGCTGCAATGGGTGCTGGCCCGTCAACCGGCGACGCTGGCCGTCGCCATCGCCACGCTGCTCCTGACGGTTCTCCTGTATGTCTGGATTCCCAAGGGCTTTTTTCCGGTACAGGACACCGGCGTGATTCAGGCGATTACCGAAGCGCCGCAATCCGTCTCTTTTTCTGCCATGTCCGACCGGCAACAGGCGCTGGCTGAAGTCATTTTGCAAGATCCGGCGGTGGCGAGCCTGTCCTCGTTCATCGGCGTCGATGGCGCCAATGCCACGCTCAACAGCGGCCGCATGTTGATTAACCTGAAGCCGCTGTCTGAGCGGCCCCACGCGACGCAGGTCATCCGCGATCTGGCCGAACGCGCCCGCAGTGTCGCCGGTATTACGCTTTACATGCAGCCGGTGCAGGATTTGACGGTGGAGGACAGAGTCTCGCGCACCCAGTACCAGTTCATGCTGTCCACGCCCGACATGGCGCTGCTCAGCGCCACTGTGCCGTCGCTGGTCGAACGCCTGCGGCAAATACCGGAACTGGCCGATGTCGCCTCCGACTTGCAGGATCAGGGCTTGCAGGCGTTTGTCGAAATCGACCGCGATGCCGCAGGCCGGATGGGCGTCACCATCGCCGCCATCGACAACGCGCTTTACAACGCCTTCGGTCAGCGGCTGATTTCGACCATCTTCACGCAATCGAATCAGTATCGCGTCGTGCTGGAAGTGAAGCCCGATTACAAGCTCGGCCCTGAGGCGCTGGCCAGTCTCCATGTGACCGGCGCCAACAACCAGCAGGTGCCGCTGTCCTCGGTGGCGCGCGTTGTTGAAAAACCGGCGGCGCTTGCCATCAACCATGTCGGCCAGTTTCCCGCGGCCACCATCAGCTTCAACCTCGCGCACGGCGCTTCGCTGGGCAAGGCGGTCGACGCCATTCACGAGGCCGAGGCGGAAATGAAATTGCCTGCCGCGATTGAGACCAGTTTTCAGGGTGCGGCGCTGGCCTTCAAGTCGTCGCTGACCAATACCCTGCTGCTGGTGCTGGCGGCAGTGGTCACGGTATACATCGTGCTCGGCGTGCTTTACGAAAGCTACATTCATCCGGTGACGATCCTCTCCACGTTGCCTTCCGCCGGTGTCGGCGCGTTGCTGTCGCTTTGGCTGACCGGCTCCGGCCTCGATGTGATCGGCATCATCGGCATTGTGCTGCTGATCGGCATTGTCAAAAAGAACGCCATTATGATGATCGACTTCGCGCTGGAAGCGCAGCGCGAGCAGGGTTTACCGGCGTATGAGGCGATTTATCAAGCCAGTCTGCTACGCTTCCGGCCCATTTTGATGACCACGCTCGCAGCCCTGTTCGGCGCGTTGCCGCTGATGCTCGGCGGCGGTTTCGGCGCGGAATTGCGTCAGCCGCTCGGCTACGCGCTGGTCGGCGGCCTGCTGCTCAGTCAGGTGCTGACCCTGTTCACCACGCCGGTCATTTACCTCTATTTCGACCGGCTGGCCGCCCGCATCGGCCACCGGACAGCGTGATGAACTTCTCGCAACTTTTCATTGAGCGTCCGGTCGCCACGACCCTGCTGGCATTGGGCATTCTGCTTGCTGGCGCGATTGCCTTTTTCCGCCTGCCGGTGTCGCCGCTGCCACAGGTCGATTTCCCCACCATTTCCGTGCAGGCCGCGCTGCCCGGCGCGAGTCCCGAGACCATGGCCGCCACTGTCGCCATGCCGCTGGAACGCGCGCTGGGCCAAATCGCGGGCGTTACCGAAATTACTTCATCAAGCTCGCTCGGCTCGGCGCGTGTCACCATCCAGTTCGATCTCGACCGCGAAATCGACGGCGCGGCGCGTGACGTGCAAGCGGCGATCAATGCGGCGCGGCCACTGCTGCCGTCCAGTCTGCCGAGTATGCCGACCTACCGGAAGGTGAATCCGGCGGATATGCCGGTGATGATTCTGTCTCTCACCTCCGGCACTTTTTCACGCGGTCAGATGTACGACGCCGCCTCGACCATTCTGGCGCAGCGTTTGTCGCAGGTGGATGGCGTCGGTCAGGTCATGGTCAGCGGCGGCGCGTTGCCCGCCGTACGCGTCGAAATCGACCCGCAACGCCTGTCCAGTCTCGGTATCGGCCTCGAAGAAGTCCGCAGCGCCATCGTCGCCACCAACGCCAACCGGCCGCTCGGCGCGGTTGAGCGCGACGGCCGCTATTGGCAGATCGGCGCCAACGATCAGGCCAAGACCGCTGCCGAGTACCGGCCCTTGATCGTGCGCTATCAGAACAATGCCGGTGTGCGCCTCGGTGATATCGCCGAGGTCATTGATTCGGTGCAGGATGTGCGCAACTATGGCGCGGCCAACGGCAAACCGGCCATTCTGCTGGTGCTGCTCCGGCAGCCCGGCGCCAACATCATCGAGACCGTGGATCGGGTGCGGGCGCTGATACCGCACCTGCGCGACATCATTCCGGTGGCCATCGACCTCGATGTGGTGATGGATCGCACGCCGACCATACGCGGCTCGCTGCGCGAGGTCGAGCGCACGCTGGTCATTTCGGTGGCGCTGGTCATCATGGTGGTGTTTCTCTTTTTGCGCCGCGCCCGCGCCGCGCTGATTCCGAGCGTCGCGGTGCCGATCTCGCTGGTCGGCACGTTCGCCATCATGTATTTATGCGATTACAGTCTCGACAATCTTTCGCTGATGGCGCTGACCATCGCCACCGGCTTTGTCGTCGACGATGCGATTGTCGTGCTGGAAAACATCGTCCGCCAAATCGAGTCCGGCAAACCGCCCTATCAGGCGGCGCTGATCGGCGCGCGCCAGATTGGCTTCACCATTATTTCCATCAGCCTGTCGCTGATCGCCGTGTTCATTCCGGTGCTGATGATGGGCGGCATTGTTGGCCGCCTGTTCCGCGAATTCGCCGTCACCCTTTCCGCCGCCATTCTGGTGTCGATGGTGGTATCGCTGACCGTGACGCCGATGATGGCCGCCCACCTGTTGCCGCCGCGCGCGCGGACCCAGCCGAGCCGCCTGTCCCGCTGGGCGAAGCGCGTCACCGAGCGGCTGATGCGCGGCTATCGCCGCAGTCTGGCGTGGTCGCTGCGTTACTGGCCGGTTGTCCTGTGCCTGCTGTTCGTCGTCATCGGCCTCAATGTTTATCTCTACGTTCGCATCAGCAAGGGCTTCTTTCCGCAGCAGGACACGGGCCGCATCATGGGCAACATTCAGGCCGACCAGAGCATCTCCTTTCAGGCAATGGAGGAGAAGATGCGCAATTTCATGGCCATCGTCACCGATGATCCCGCGGTCGAAAATGTGGTGGGTTTTACCAGCGGCAGCCAGCGCAACACCGGCAGCATGTTCATTTCGCTCAAGCCGCTGCGCGAACGGAAAGCGTCCATCGACCAGATCATTGGCCGCCTGCGCGGCAAGCTCGCCCATGAACCCGGGGCCAGACTGTTTCTCGTTTCGGCGCAGGAGGTGCGCGTCGGCGGGCGGCAAAGCAACGCGGCTTTTCAATACACGCTGCAAGCCGATGAACTCAGCGATCTGCGCCAGTGGGAGCCGATCATCCGCCGTACGCTCGCCAGCCTGCCGGAACTCGCGGATGTGAATACCGACCAGCAGGACAAGGGGCTGCAAACTTCGCTGGTCATCGACCGCGACGCCGCCACGCGGCTGGGACTCAACATGCGCGGCATCGCCGCCACGCTCAACGACGCTTTCGGCCAGCGGCAGGTATCGACCATCTACAACCCGCTCAATCAGTATCGGGTCGTCATGGAACTGGCGCCGCCGTATTTGCAAAATCCTTCGACGCTGGAAACGCTGTATTTCAGCAATGCCAGCGGCGATCAAATACCGCTCAAGGCATTTGCCCGTCTGGAGACTACTAACACGCCGCTGACTGTGAACCACCAAGGCGGTTTCCCCGCCTCGACCATCAGCTTCAACCTGCCCGAAGGCGTTACGCTCAGTCAGGCATCGGCGGCGCTGGAAAAAGCCTTGGCCGAACAGGGCGTGCCGTCCTCGATCCACGGTAGTTTTCAAGGCACCGCCAGAGCGTTTCAGCAATCACTGTCCAGCCAGCCGCTGCTGATTCTGGCTGCCATTGTTGCCATCTACATCGTACTCGGCATCCTTTACGAAAGTCTGGTGCATCCGCTGACCATCCTGTCGACGCTGCCCTCGGCGGGCGTCGGCGCGCTGCTCGGCTTGATGGCCTTTGGTACCGAGTTCAGCATCATCGCCCTCATCGGCGTGCTGCTGCTGATCGGCATCGTCAAAAAGAACGCCATTATGATGATCGACTTCGCCATCGAGCGTCAGCGCCGCCTGAAAACCAGCGCGGGCGACGCCATTTACCGCGCCTGCCTGCTACGCTTCCGGCCCATCATCATGACGACGCTGGCCGCCATTTGCGGCGCGATCCCGCTTGCGCTCGGCAGCGGCGACGGCGCGGAGCTGCGCAACCCGCTCGGCATTTCCATTGTCGGCGGCCTGCTGGTTAGCCAAGTGCTGACGCTTTACACCACGCCGGTCGTCTATATCGCGCTCGACCGCCTGCGCGTCCGCTGGGCGCGCAAGCGCGCCGCTCGCCAGCCTGTTCGTCTGGCGCTCAACCCATGAAAGCACATGCCATGAATCGCCGCTATCTGCTGCTCTCCTTTCTGCTCGGCGCTTGCAGCCTCGCGCCCGACTACCAGCGTCCAGCGATGGAAACGCCCGCCGCCTACAAGGAAACCGGCGATTGGCAAACCGCCGCGCAAAGCTTCGCGCCGCCGGAACAGTGGTGGCAGGTGTTCGGCGATCCGGTACTCAACGATCTGCAAGAACAGTTAGTCATCGACAACCAGAACATCAAGCTGGCCGAAGCGCAATACCGCGCCGCCCGCGCCGCCGTCGATAGCGCCCGCGCCGGTTTCTTCCCCACGCTTGGCGTAAACGCCGCCGCCAGCCGAGGCGCTCGTGACGGCGGGTCACCGGCGAATCTCTACACGCTGTCCGCGCAAGCCGGTTGGGAAGTGGATCTCTGGGGCAAAGTCCGCAGCGGCGCCGACTCCGCCACCGCGCAGGCGGAAGCCGCCGAAGCGCAAGTCGGCGCGGCCCAGTTGTCGGCGCAAGCCCTGCTCGCGCAAACCTACTTCCAGTTACGCGCCGCCGAAGCGCAAGCCGCGCTCTATGCGCGCAATGTCGCCGCCTATGAGCGCTTCCTGCAACTTACCCAGAACCGGCGCGACACCGGCGTCGCTTCCAGCCTTGATGTCGCGCAGGCGGAAACGCAACTCAATAGCGCCCGCTCGCAATATTCGGAAGCCAAATTGCAACGCGCCCAGTACGAACACGCGCTGGCCACTCTGCTCGGCAAGCCGCCTGCCGCGCTCACCCTTCCCGCCGCTGACCGCTTGGCCGAAGTGCCGCCCGCGCCAACGCTGCTGCCTTCAACCACGCTGGAACGCCGCTACGACATCTATGCCGCCGAGCGGCAAGTCGCCGCGGCCAATGCGCGAATCGGCGTCGCGCGCGCCGCATGGTTTCCGGTACTCAACCTGAGCGCCAGCGGCGGCTACAGCAATAACGCCATCGCCAATCTCATCAGCCTGCCCAACCGCTTCTGGTCGATTGGCCCCGCGCTGGCCGCGACGTTGTTCGACGGCGGCGCGCGCTCCGCCGCCATCGAGCAGGCATACGCTGGTGTCGATCAGGCCGCCGCGACCTACCGGCAAACTGTGCTTACCGCGTTTCAGGAAGTCGAAGACAATCTCGCCGCCGCCCGCCTGCTCGCCGAAGAAGCCGACAGCCAGAACGCTGCCCTCGCCGCCGCCCGCAAAGCCCGCGAAATCGCCGAAAACCAATACCGCGCCGGTATCATCGCCGCCCTCAATGTCATCACTGCCCAAACCAGCGAACTCAGCGCCGAGAACGCCACCCTCTCCCTCTGGAGCCGCCGCATGACGGCCGCTGTGCAACTGCTCAAAAACACGGGTGGGCGGCCTTTGGCCGACGAGGCGGCGCAGTAGGTTACGCCTTGCGCTGACCGCGGCTGGTGATGACCACACCGGCTACGACGAGCGCCGCGCCGCTGAGTTGCCAGGCAGAGATGATTTCGTCGAGCAGATACCAGCCCAGCCCAATGGTCAGAAGCGGCCCGATGGTGCCGATCAGCGCCGCTCGGCCACTGCCGATGCGGCGAATCGCCGCCGACAGGGCAAACGCCGGAATTACCGTCGACAGCAGCGCCATACCCAGCGCGTAAGCATAGACCGGCAAGGGCTGCGTCAGCGCCGTCAGCGGCTCGACAGCAAAGAAGTGCGTGAGCGTCGCCGTGGTCGATACCAGCATGGCCAGCGCGGTAAAGCGGGCAACGCCGATTTTCGCCAGCATCGGCCCCGATCCTGAGAGATAAAGGGCATAGAACAGCGAGCAGCCGAACACGAAGCCCGCGCCAATCCAGACAGCCGCGCTTTCCTCCGAGACGCTGAGGTCGTGCGCGAAAGCGGCGGCGATGCCGCTATAGCACAAGGCGACGGCTAGCCATTCACGCCGGTCGATGCGATGGCCGTAGAACATGACGCCGAACAGCAGCGTCAAGGTCGGGTAGGTGAACAGAATCAGGCGTTCCAAGCCTGCCGTGATGTATTGCAAACCGATGAAATCGAGAATGCTGGA
>JAISPO010000081.1 GCA_031274855.1 Zoogloeaceae bacterium
CAACTTCGTCCGGGGAAAGCTCCAAACGAGCGAGTTGGGCAATGCGGACAACCTCTTGTGGATTCAGGGACATAGAGCGTGAATATTCGGATGAAACAAAGCTGTTTAGCGGCGCGTAGGCAGCAGGATGCGGTATCATAAGCCATTTTTGCGCCGACCCCTGCGGGCCGACTTTGTCAACTGACCGGCGTTTCCACTAATTCCCATGTTCAGCTTTCTGCGCTCCTACTTTTCCAATGACCTCGCCATTGACCTCGGCACGGCCAACACATTGATCTACATGCGCGGCAAAAGCGTCGTTCTCGACGAGCCGTCCGTGGTCGCCATCCGTACCGAAGGCGGGCCTAACGCCAAGCAAACCATTCAGGCAGTCGGCGCTGCCGCCAAGCAGATGCTCGGCAAGACGCCCGGCAACATCACCACCATCCGCCCGATGAAAGATGGCGTCATCGCCAACTTCACGGTGACGGAGCAGATGCTCAAGCAGTTCATCAAAAAGGTGCACAACTCGCGCCTGTTCTCGCCCAGTCCGCGCATCATCATCTGCGTGCCTTGCGGCTCGACGCAGGTCGAGCGCCGCGCCATTAGCGAATCCGCGCTCAGCGCCGGCGCCAGCAAGGTGTATTTGATTGAGGAACCGATGGCCGCCGCCATCGGCGCCGGTCTTCCTGTTTCCGATGCTTGCGGCTCAATGGTGGTCGACATCGGCGGCGGCACCACGGAAGTCGGCATCATCTCGCTGGGCGGAATGGTTTACTCCGGTTCGGTACGCATCGGCGGCGACAAGTTCGACGAAGCCATCATCAACTACATCCGCCGCAACTACGGCATGCTGATCGGCGAAGCCACGGCCGAACAGATCAAAAAGCAAATCGGCTCGGCCTTTCCGGGTTCGGAAGTTCAGGAAATGGAAGTCAAGGGCCGCAATTTGGCCGAAGGCATTCCGCGCAGCTTCACTATTTCGTCGAACGAGATTTTGGAGGCGTTGACCGATCCGCTTAACCAGATCGTCAGCGCGGTGAAAGCGGCGCTTGAACAGACCCCGCCGGAACTGGGCGCTGATATTGCCGACAAGGGCATGGTGCTGACCGGCGGCGGCGCTTTGTTGCGCGACCTCGACCGGCTGCTGATGGAAGAAACCGGCCTGCCGGTCATCGTGGCCGACGAACCGCTGACCTGCGTGGTGCGCGGTTCCGGCGTTGCGCTGGAAAAGATGGATAAACTCGACAGTATTTTCGCCAACGAATAACCCCCCGTCCGGCTAGCATGACGAATGGCGCATGGGCGCCGTAGCTGTATTGCCGGGAGTCGCCGCCCTTGATTTCCACTGTCGGACATTCACCGCCACCTTTTTTCAAACGGGGTCCCGCGCCGTTCGTCCGGCTGTTTTTCTTCGTTTCCCTCTCATTCGTCCTGCTGGTGGCCGATTTGCGCTTTCATACGCTGGAAGCGGCGCGGCAGGCCGTCGCCATCGTGTTATGGCCCATGCAGCGGATTGCCGCCATTCCGGTCGAGATCGGCTTGGACATGCGCGAATATTTCACCAGTCTCTACGCGCTCAAGATCGAGAACGACCGGCTGAGATACCGCGAACTGACAACGGCCAACCGCTTGTTGCGTCAAGGTCATCTTGAAGAGGAAAACCACCGCCTGCGTGCCCTGCTCGACATGCGTGAACGTCAAGCTGCCGAAGGGCATGTGGCTGAAATTCTGTACGCGGCCCGCGACCCATTCACGCGCAAAATCATTATCGACAAGGGCAGCGGTGCCGGTATTGAAGCCGGTCAGCCGGTGATCGACGAACTCGGCGTCATCGGTCAGGTGACCCGCACTTACCCGCTCACCAGCGAGGTAACGCTGCTCACCGACAAGAATCAGGCCATTCCGATTGAGGTCCAGCGCAGCGGCCTGCGCGCGGTGCTGACCGGCGCGGGCGCGGGCGCGATGGAGTTGCGTTTTCTGGCAGCGAATGCCGACGTGCAGACGGGCGACATTCTCGTGACATCGGGGCTTGATGGCATTTACCTGCCCGGCCTGCCGGTCGCCAAAGTGGTCAATATTGATCGCAACAATTTGTCCGCCTTTGCCCGTATTGATTGCGCGCCGATTGCCGGCGTCGAACATCATGGCGAGGTATTGATCCTCGGAAAGCGTATCGCGCCGCCGCTGCCGCCAGAAACCGAACCGGTTTTGGCCAAGCCGGTCAAAAAAACGAAAACGAGGAAAATGCCTTGATACAGCCTACCCAGTCGAGCCGCCGCATTCTTCTACCGGTCAAGCCCTGGTTCATTTTCGTGAGCCTGCTGGCGGCGCTGTTCCTCAATGTGGTGCCGCTGGGCCGCTTTGCCGCCATGCCCGACTGGGTGGCGCTGGTGCTGCTGTTCTGGTGCATCCACCAGCCGTCCAAGGTCGGCATGTGGACTGCCTTCGTGTTCGGCCTGCTGATGGATGTCGCCGATGCCAGCGTCATGGGTCAGCATACGCTGGCCTATGTGATACTGGCTTTCGGCGCCGGCGGGCTGTCGCGGCGCATCCTGTGGTTTCCGCTGCTGCAACAGGCCCTGCATGTCCTGCCCATTCTGCTTGGGACTCAAGTCATCATGCTGCTGATTCGCCTTGCCGTCGGCGGCGACTTTCCGGGCTTTGTCTGGTTCCTCGGCAGCTTCATCGGGGCCGCGCTCTGGTATCCGCTCACCTACCTGTTGCTGCTGCCGCAGTTCCGGCCGATGGAACACGACGAAACCCGGCCTATCTGATGGAATTCAAGGATCCCCAAGAAGGTTTGGAACGCTTCTGGAAGCGGCTGACCGTTGCCGGCAGCTTTGTGCTGCTTTGCTTCGGTCTCCTGTTCGCGCGCATTTTCTGGTTGCAGGTGATTCAGAACAACTATTACACGACGCGCGCCGAGGAAAACCGCATTTCGCTGGTGCCCATCCTGCCCAATCGCGGTCTCATTCTGGATCGCAATGGCGTTATTCTGGCCCGCAACTACTCGGCTTACACGCTGGAGATCATGCCGGCGAGGATCAGCGGCAATCTGGACGCGGCGATTGATGAACTGGCGACTGTCATCGACATCCAGCCCAAGGATCGCAAGCGTTTCAGGAAGCTGCTTGAGGAAAGCAAAAATTTCGAGTCCCTGCCGATCCGCACCCGCTTGTCGGATGAGGAAGTCGCCAAATTTATCGCCCAGCGTTACCGCTTTCCCGGCGTGGACATCAAGGCCCGCCTGTTCCGGCAATATCCGTTCGGCGACTTTGCCTCTCATCTGCTCGGCTATATCGGCCGCGTCACCGACAGGGATCTCGAACGCATTGCCATTGAGGATCAGGACGCCAATTACCGCGGCACCAATCATTTCGGCAAAACCGGACTTGAACAGCATTATGAATTCGAATTGCACGGCATCTCCGGTTTCGAGCAGGTGGAAGTCGATGCCGGCGGTCATGCCGTCCGCACCCTGAAGCACACCGCGCCGATTGCCGGTGACAATCTCATTCTGACGGTCGATGCCAAATTGCAGGAAATCGCCGAGCAGGCTTTCGGCGACCGGCGCGGCGCGCTGGTTGCCATCAATCCGGCCACAGGCGGCATTCTGGCGCTGGTCTCGATGCCCAACTACGATCCCAATCTGTTCGTCGATGGCATTGGCACTTCGGATTGGGACGCGTACAACAGTTCGCCGGACAAGCCGATGGTCAATCGCGCCCTGAACGGGACCTATCCACCCGGCTCGACTTTCAAGCCTTACATGGCGCTGGCGGCGCTGACTTACGGCAAGCGGCGGCCCGAACAGGCGATTGCCGACCCCGGTTATTTCACGTTCGGCGACTACACCTTCCGCGACGATAAAAAGGGTGGTCACGGCATGGTGAATATGTACACGTCCATCGTCCAGTCCTGCGACACCTACTACTACATGCTGGCCAACGATCTGGGCATTGACGTTATCGCCAACTTCATGCGCCAGTTCGGCTTCGGCCAGAAGACGGGCATTGACCTAGGCGTCGACGGCACCTCCGAATCCGAAGGCGTGCTGCCTTCCCCGGAGTGGAAGAAAAAACGTTTCAGGAAACCGGAACATCAAAAGTGGTATTCCGGCGAGACCATTTCCATCGGCATCGGTCAGGGCTACAACGCCTACACCCCGATCCAGCTTGCGCAAGCCGTGGCGGGGCTGGCCAATAACGGCGTCATACACCGCCCGCATCTGGTGCAAGCCATTGTCGACGCCCGCACCGGCGAGCAAAAGACGCTGGAGATCGCGCCGCCGCGCGCCATTGTGCTCAAGCGGGAACATGTCGACATCATCAAACACGCCATGATCGGCGTGAACAAGGAAGGCACCGGCGCGCGCGCCTTTGCCGGCGCGGGTTACGAGGCCGCCGGCAAGACGGGTACCGCCCAGGTGTTCTCGCTCAAAGGCGGCCAGTACAAGGAAAACACCGTCAAGGAAGAACTGCGCGACCACGCGCTCTATATCGCTTTCGCGCCAGCGGACAAGCCGCTGATTGCGCTGGCCGTGCTGGTCGAGAACGGCGGTTTCGGCGCCCAGACTGCCGCGCCAATTGCCCGTCAAGTGCTCGACTACTATCTGCTCGGCAAGGCCGCCAACGCGCCTGCGCCTGCGGACAAGAACCCTGGTGAGGAGGCGCGATGAATCCCGCCTGGAACCCGCGCATCCTCTGGCAACGCTTTGTCGCGCCAATCGACATTCCGTTGCTGGTGATTGCCGCCATTCTGCTGCTGATCGCTCTGGCGATGGTTGGCAGTGCCTCGCCGGAGCGGATAAATAATCAGCTCATCAATATTGGCTTTGCTCTGGTGGTCATGCGGATCGTCGCTCAGGTGCCACCGCAACGCTTGATGAATTTGGCGCTGCCCATTTTTATCGTCGGCGTACTGTTGCTGGTCGGCGTCGCCCTGTTTGGCGATATTTCCAAAGGCGCACGGCGCTGGCTCAATCTCGGCTTCGTGCGCGTCCAGCCATCGGAAATCATGAAAATCGCCATGCCGCTGATGCTGGCCTGGTATTTCGAGAAGCGGGAAGCGCGCCTGCGCCTGTCCGACTATCTGGCCGCCGCCATCCTGCTGTTGATACCGACGGCGCTGATTGCGCGGCAGCCCGACCTCGGCACGGCCATACTGGTTTTTGCCGCCGGTTTCTATGTCATTTTTCTTGCCGGTCTGCCCTGGAAAATCATCGTCGGCACGGCGATCGCGGCAGCCGGCGCGATGCCGCTGGCCTGGGGCATGCTGCACGACTACCAGCGCGCCCGCATTCTGACCCTGCTTGATCCTCAAACCGATCCGCTCGGCAAAGGCTTTCACATCATCCAGTCCACCATCGCCATCGGATCGGGCGGCATTCTCGGCAAGGGATGGGGGCAAGGCACACAGGTTCAGTTGGAATTCATTCCCGAGCGTCACACCGATTTCATTTTTTCAGTGTTGTCGGAAGAATTCGGCCTGCTCGGCAACATCGTTCTGCTCGTCATCTACGCGCTGCTGATCGGTCGCGGCATGATGATTGCCGCCCAGGCGCCCACCCTGTTTTCCCGTCTGCTGGCCGGTTCGATCACGCTGGTTTTCTTCACCTACGCCTTCGTCAACATGGGCATGGTCAGCGGCATCCTGCCTGTGGTCGGCGTGCCGCTGCCTTTCGTCAGCTATGGCGGCACGGCGCTGGTCACTCTGTTCATCGGCATCGGCGTTTTGATGTCGATTCACCGTAATCGCATGCTGGTACAAAAATGAACACTCGAATGTTTTCCGCATTGCTGCTGGCGCTGCTGATCGCCAGTTGCGGCAGTCCGGCGCCGAAGTCGACACGCGGCGGCTTTTATCAGGATGACGGGCCGAGCGACAGCGTCCCTGCCGATCTCGGCGCGATTCCCGACGCAGTGCCGCGCGCGGAACCGCCGCATCGCGCCGCCAACCGGCCTTACTCCGTGCTTGGGCGCGACTATGTACCGCTCAAGCCAAACACGCCTTACCGGGTCACCGGCGTCGCCAGTTGGTATGGCAAGAAATTTCACGGTCAAAAGACCTCCATCGGGGAAACCTACGACATGTACGCCATGACGGCGGCGCATCCGACTTTGTCGATTCCCTCCTACGCGCGCGTCACCAATCAAGCCAACGGCAAATCGGTCATCGTGCGCGTCAATGACCGCGGCCCCTTCCTGCATGGCCGCTTGATTGACCTTTCCTATGCCGCCGCTTACAAGCTCGGCTATGTCAACGCCGGTAGCGCGCAAGTCGTCGTGGAAAGCATCCTGCCGGGTTCGACGCTGCCGCCACCTGTAACAGTAACGGTTGAGAGTGTTGCGCCGCAACCCCTGCCGGAAATTTCCGACACTCAGGGTATTTACCTGCAACTGGGCGCTTTCGGTAACGCAGATAACGCCGATAACCTGCAACGGCGGCTGGCCCGCGAACTGGGCAGTCTCGGCGACCGTCTCGTGGTTCGTTCCGGCAGCGATGGCGTGTACCGCGTCCAAATCGGCCCTTGGGCCAGCCACGCCGAAGCGCAGCGGATCGCCGATCAACTGGCAGAACTTCTCGACGCCCGCCCAATCATAGTGCATCGGTAAGCCCCTCTATAATTCGCGGTTCGTTCCCTCAAGGCCCCGTCATGCGTATTTTTGTTTTTTTACTCTCCCTGCTCGTCCCCGCTCTGGCCGCCGCCCAGATGCCGCCCTCTCCCGCCGTCGCCGCCTGGACATGGCTGTTGATCGACCATGCCTCCGGCCAATCGCTTGCCGAGAAGGATGCCGATATCCGCGTCGAACCGGCCTCGCTGACCAAGCTGATGACCGCCTATCTCGCCTTCGGCGCTTTGCGGCAGGGCAGCATCAAAATGGATCAGGCGGCGTCCGTTTCGGAGAAGGCATGGAAAACGCAGGGTTCGCGCATGTTCATCGAGCCGAAGAAACGGGTGACTGTGGGCGAGTTGATCCATGGCATGATTATCCAGTCCGGCAACGACGCCAGCGTCGCGCTGGCCGAAACCATCGCCGGCAGCGAGGAAGCCTTTGTCGAACGCATGAATCTGGAAGCGCGCCGTCTCGGCCTCATCAACACGCATTACATGAACGCGACCGGCCTGCCCGACCCCGAGCATTACACGACCACGCGCGATCTGGCCCGTCTGACGCAGGCATTGATCCGCGATTTCCCGGACGATTACCCGATTTATGCTCAAAAGGAATTTACTTACAACAAAATCACCCAGCCCAACCGTAACCGGCTGCTCTGGCTTGACCCGGCTGTGGATGGCGTCAAGACCGGCCACACCGCCACCGCCGGTTTCTGCCTGATTGCCTCAGGCAAACGCGGGCCGCGCCGGTTGATTGCCATTGTGCTCGGCGCGGATTCCGACGCCACACGCGCTCGTGAAGCGCAACGCCTGCTCAATCACGGCTTCCAGAATTTCGAGCCGGTGCGGCTTTACGCCAAGGGTCAGGCGATTTCGCAACTCAAAGTTTTCAAGGGCCGCAGCGGCAATGTGCCCGTCGGTTTCCTCGATGACCTCATCCTCTCGCTGCCCAAGGGGATGGCTGACAAAATCAAAGTGCAGCTTCTCAGCCAGCAGCCCCTGCTCGCGCCGATTGAGCAAGGCCAGCAGGTTGCCACCCTCAAGCTGTTTCTCGACGACAAGCCGTTCGACGAGTATCCGGTGGCCGCTCTCGAAGCTGTCCCCGTGGCCGGTCTTATCGGCCGCGCCTGGGATAGCCTGATGCTTTGGTTCCAGTAATCGCCGGTCTCATGCGTCATGGCTGAAACGCTGATCGAATTCCCCTGCGACTTTCCGGTCAAGGTGATGGGCGCGGCGCAAGACGGCTTCGCGCGAGCCATCGTCGGCGTCGTGCTCAAGCACGCGCCTGATTTCGATCCCGGCCTGATTGAAATGCGGCCTTCCAGAGCCGGTAACTACCTTTCCCTCACCTGCACGATACGCGCCGTCTCGCAGGCGCAACTCGACGCGCTTTACCGTGAGTTGACGAGCCATCCGCTCGTCAAAATCGCGCTGTGATTACGCGGCATCTCGCCACTGCCGATTATTTGCGGACATGGCGCGACATGCAGGCCTTCACCGCCGCGCGCGGCCCGGAGACCGAGGACGAACTCTGGCTCTGCCAGCATCCGCCCACTTTCACGCAGGGGCTGGCCGGCAAGCCTGAACACCTGTTGCGCGACATTGGCATCCCCGTCGTCAAAATCGACCGCGGCGGTCAGATCACCTACCACGGCCCGGGCCAGTTGGTCGCCTATCTGCTGCTCGATCTGCGGCGGCGCAACTACGGCATCAGAACGCTGGTACAGCGCATCGAGCAGGCGATGATCGACCTCTTGGGCGAATACGGCATTACTGGCGCGCGGCGCGCCGGCGCGCCCGGCGTTTATGTCAATGACGCCAAAATCGCCGCGCTCGGCTTGAGAATCAAAAACGGCTGCTGCTATCACGGCCTGAGCTTCAACGTCGCGATGGACCTGTCGCCTTTCTCGGCCATCAATCCCTGCGGCTACGCGGATCTGACGGTGACGCAGTTATCCGATCTGTGCGCGGAAAACAGCGTTGATCGCGTTGGCAACAAACTGGCCGCCCAACTGGGAAAAAAGCTATGAGCGAAAAACAAAAAGGCGAAGCCAAAACCTCGCGCATCCCGATCAAAATCATTCCGGCGGAGCCACTGAAAAAACCGGCATGGATACGTGTCAAGGCCGGTAACTCGGCAGCGCGTTTCGGCGAAATCAAACAGATTCTGCGCGACCGTCATCTGCATACCGTCTGCGAGGAAGCCACCTGCCCCAACATCGGCGAATGCTTCGGCAAAGGCACGGCCACTTTCATGATTCTCGGCGACCTATGCACGCGCCGCTGCCCGTTCTGCGATGTCGGCCACGGCAAGCCGCTGCCGCCCGATCCCAACGAGCCGCGACAGCTTGCCGAAACCATCGCGGCCATGAAGCTCAAATATGTTGTCATCACCAGCGTCGACCGTGACGACCTCAAAGACGGCGGCGCAAGCCACTTCGCCGCCTGCATCGCTGAAATTCGCAAGTTGTCGCCCGCCACCCAAATCGAAGTGCTGGTGCCCGACTTCCGTGGCCGTCTGGAAGCGGCGCTGGACGCCTTCGCGGACAACCTGCCCGACGTGATGAACCACAATCTGGAAACCGTCGCGCGGCTCTACAAACAGGCCCGTCCGGGCGCCGACTACGCGCACTCGCTCAAACTCTTGCAGGACTTCAAGGCCCGTCATCCCCAAGTCCCCACCAAATCCGGCCTGATGGTCGGCCTCGGCGAAGAAGACGAAGAAATCCTGCAAACCCTGCGCGACCTGCGTGTCCACGGCGTGGACATGCTCACCATCGGCCAGTACCTCGCCCCCTCCAGCCACCACCTGCCGGTGTTGCGCTACGTACACCCCGACACCGTCGCCCTCTACGCCCGCGAAGCCGCCGCGCTCGGCTTCGCCAACACCGCCAGCGCCCCGCTGGTACGTTCGAGCTACCACGCCGACCAACAAGCGCAGGGCGCAGGGGTTTAGGGTACAGGTTTCAGGGTTCAGTAATCCCCTCGTCATTCCCGCCCTCCCCATCCCGTCATTCCCGCGCGTTTCTGGCGGGAATCCAAGGACTTTCCCCTCGCCCCGCTTGCGGGGAGAGGGGCTGCATTTGTCATTCTGCGCGGAGCAAAGCGTAGTCGCAGAATCCAAATACCGTACTAAAGGAATCAGCCCTGAAGGTCGTCCGGTTGATTGGTAGCCCTGACATGGACAACCAAGCGCCAGAAAAAGATGGCTTGAACTAGAGGCGATGCAACTGCCCACACCCATTCCTCTTGATACTTGCTGAGGCTAAGTACGACTGAGAAACCAAGTATCAATCCCAACACAAAGCCAGTAGCTAAGAGTTTCATAAAAAGCGGGAGTGAAATCGAGACGACTTTATTTATAAAGTGGGCTCCCGCTGATCCACCGTTGGCCTTGAATGCCGCGTTGATGCCAAGGATTGTGATTATCACTGTGCCAATAGCTTCCAAGGCGAGAGCAAACATACTCTCTTGTGGTTCCGCCAATATTCCGAGATAGAGCCAGATGGATATGAGAATGGAGGTTACCAAGTAATAGTTCTTGAAGTCTTCTTCACCAAGGCCCCCGTTCGCAAGTCTTGCACCAGTTGCGGTGTTTTCCAAAAGTACATTAGCCTCTCCTTGAAAATGTATAACTATATACAAACGAATTGTCTTGAAGCAATCAGTGTGCCGTCTCGAATGAATGAAGCTGGATGTCGGTATCAGGGAAAGAGGCCACCAGTTTCAACTCGCCGCCAAGCGCCTTGACGTACTCGCGCAAAGTGCTGACGTACATATCGTCGCGCCGCTCCAGTTTTGAAACAGCGGCCTGCTCCACACTCATGGCTCTGGCGACTTCGACCTGCGTCACCTGCCGGGTTTTGCGTAATTCCTGAAGCTGCATTTCAACCAGCATGGCCTCGGCCCGCGCAGCAGCGCGGGCTTGAGCCGCAGGCGACATTTTGGCGCGTAATTCGCTGAACTTTTTAGCCATTGACCTGCCCTTCTCTTTGCAAAATTTCGATATGCGTGTCGTACAGTTTGTCGGCGATCGGCACATGCACCTGATACCAGCGATCATCGCCGGTCTTGTCGCCGCCAAGCAGAAGAATCGCGCAGCGGCGCGGATCAAACGCATACAGAATCCGGTATGGCCTGCCTTCATGCTGGATACGAAGCTCGCGCATGTGCGCGTGTTTCGATCCTTCGATCTTGGAGGTATGAGGGAAGCCAAGATTCGGCCCCTTCTCCTCAAGAAGCCGAACTGATGCATCAATCGACTCTTGTTCAGCCTCGGTCAAAGCAGCCCACCATTCGCCAAGTTCGTCTGTGTACTCTACTTCCCACATGTTAGATATTATTCCTTATAGAACATATTCCGTCAAATGAATATTTAGAAGGCTACGCGCTTTACTGTATTCCATTCACGGGAATGACGAAGAAGGAGGGGGCTGAACCCTGTAACCTGTAGCCTGTAACCTGTATAACATACTGCTGGTTCCACCCTATCCCTTTCTCAAGGAAAACCCGCCATGACGACCCTGACCCTGAACGATGGCTGCCGCATTCCGAAATTCGGATTGGGGACTTGGCAAACGCCTGACGCTGACGCTGCGCGTATCGTGGCTGAGGCCATTACCATTGGCTACCGGCATATCGACACCGCCTCCATTTATCAGAACGAGGAAGGCGTCGGGCGGGGTATTGCGGCTTCCGGCGTTACGCGTGACCGGATTTTTGTCACTACCAAGCTGTGGAATTCCGATCAGGGTTACGACAGCGCATTGCGTGCGCTTGACCGGAGTTTGGCGCGGCTCAAGCTCGCCGCCGTGGACCTGTATCTGATTCACTGGCCTTGTCCGGCGCAGGGCAGGGCGCTGGAAAGCTGGCGGGCGCTGATTGAGGCGCGGCGCGAGGGCAAGGTCAAGTCGATTGGCGTTTCCAACTTCCGCGCTGAAGATTTGGAACGCATCATTGGCGAAACCGGCGTCGTTCCGGCGGTTAATCAAATCGAGTTGCATCCTTGGCTGCAACAGCGGGCGCTGCGCGAACTCCATGCGCGGCACGGCATTGTCACCGAATCCTGGAGCCCGTTGGCGCAAGGCGGCGACTTACTGAACGATGCTACGTTGAGCCGCGTCGCCGCCAAGCACCGCAAGACTGCGGCGCAGGTTGTGTTGCGCTGGCATTTGCAATCGGGCTTGGTGGTGTTCCCCAAATCCGTCCGGCCGGAGCGCCTGCGCGAAAACTTCGACCTGTTCGATTTCGCGCTTGACGCCGCCGACATGGCCGCCATCGACAAGCTCGACGCCAACAAGCGCACCGGGCCGGATCCGGCTGTATTTGCTTAATGAGAATTTTTGCGCCCATTCTGTTGGCCTTGCTGGCGCTGCTGGCCGCTTGTGGCCGGCCTGCGCTTTATTCACAGGAGTCTTTCGTTTTCGGGACGCGCGTCGAGGTGCTGGTCTGGGGCGCGCCGGAAGTGAAGGCGCGGGAGGCGGCGGCGGAGGTGTTGCGCGAGTTTGACCGGATGCACCGGACTTACCACCCTTGGCAGCCGTCGGAAATGACGGCGCTGAACGATGTCCTGCTTGCCGGTCAGCCTCACGAGGTCACGCCTGAGTTTGCCGCTTACATTCTTGATGCCCGAAATTTTTCCGCTCAAAGCGAGTATTTGTTCGATCCGGGTATTGGCCGGTTGATTGAGCTTTGGGGCTTCCATGACGATACCTTCAAGCCTTCCTTGCCCGATCCGGCGAAGCTGGCGGCGCTGATCGCCGCGCATCCGTCGATCCGCGAGATTGAGGTTGCGGGGACAAAAGTCAGCTTGCGCGGCCAGCCCGATGGCGCGGTGGCGCTTGATTTCGGCGGCTATCTGAAAGGCGTGGCGCTCGACCGCGCGGCGGCCATTTTGCGGCGGCATGGAATCGCCAATGCCCTTATCAACATCGGCGGTAATGTGATGGCGCTCGGCAGCAAGGGCGAAACGCCCTGGCGGGTCGGCATTCAGCATCCGCGTCTGGCGGGGCCGCTGGCGACGCTGGAACTGCGTGACGGCGAGGCCATCGGCACTTCGGGCGACTATCAGCGCTATTTCGATCTGGATGGCAAACGCTATTGCCATTTGATCGACCCGCGCACTGGCTGGCCGAGTGGCGGTACTCAGGCGGTCACGGTACTGATTCCATCCGGCTTCGGCGGCGGCAAGGCGGGCATGTGGTCGGATGCCGCCAGCAAGCCGCTGTTCATCGGCGGGCAGGACTGGCGGCGGCTGGCCGATCAACTCGGCTTGACGCAGGCGTTGCGCGTCGATGCCGATGGCCGGATCGAAATGACAGACGCCATGCGCGCCCGTGTCAAGCTAGAATCAACGCCATGATTGGTCTTTTTCTCATCACCCACTGCAACTATGGCGAGGCGCTGATTCAGTGCGCCTGCCATGTGCACGCCAAACGGCCTGAGCAGATGGCCCAGCTCAGCGTCTCGGCGCAGGATGATCCGGCGCAGACGCTGCTGCGGGCCGGACAGATGATCCGGCAGATTGATAGCGGCGATGGCGTGTTGATTCTGACCGACATCCTCGGCGCGACGCCGGCCAACATTGCCGCGAAACTGTTGCGGGCGGGCAAGGTCGCGGGCGTGGCCGGTGTCAATCTGCCCATGTTGCTGCGCGCGCTCACTTACCGCGACAAGGGCATGGAAACCCTGATTACCAAAGCCATCGCAGGCGGATGCGAGGGCGTCATCGAAATGCAGGAAAGCAATGCCGAACGCGGAAATTGAAATCGTGAACAAACTGGGCCTGCATGCGCGGGCTTCGGCGAAGCTGACCCAACTGGCCGGCAGCTTTCCCTGCGAAGTCTGGATGACGCGCAACAGCCGCCGCATCAACGCCAAGAGCATCATGGGCGTAATGATGCTGGCCGCCGGAAAAGGCGCGAAAGTCGCAATCGACTGTCAGGGGGAACGGGCCGATGAGGCGCTGGCCGCCCTGACGGCGTTAATCGTCGACAAGTTCGGAGAAGGCGAATGAGCTTTACCCTGCACGGACTGGCGGTTTCATCGGGCATCGCGATTGGCCGGGCGCATCTGGTCTCCCATGCGACGCTGGAAGTCGCGCACTACCGGATCAAGGATAAGTCGATACCCGCCGAAGTGGAGCGTTTCGAATCCGCGCTCGCCACTGTCCGCGCGGAACTCGATACGCTGCGGGGAGAGGCTGCCGGTATCGGAATGCCTTCGGAGATGGTGACCTTTGTCGACATCCATGCGATGCTTCTTGCCGATCCGCTGCTGTCCGAAATGCCGAAGGATCTGATCCGCGAGCGGGGCTGCAATGCCGAATGGGCGCTGGTGCAGCAGATGGAGCAGCTTGTCGCCCAGTTCAACGAGATCGAGGACAGCTATCTGCGTGAGCGCAAGCACGATGTCGTGCAGGTTGTGGAGCGCGTCCTCAAGGCCCTGATGGGCAAGCCGCGCAAGGTTGCCAAGCGCGGTCGCGATGACGACTTGATTATCGTCGCCCACGATCTTTCGCCTGCCGACACCATTCAGTTCAAGAATTTGAGGATCGGCGGTTTCGTCACCGATCTCGGCGGCGCGACTTCGCACACGGCCATCGTCGCGCGCAGCTTGGCGATTCCGGCGGTGGTCGGCCTGCATCACGCGCGGCCGCTGGTGCGCGAGGACGATCTGCTGATTGTCGACGGCGCGCGCGGCGTGCTGATCGTCGATCCCGACGCCCGCGTGCTCGAAGAATACCGGCTGAAAAAGACCGCGCTGGAACTGGAACGGGCCAAGCTCAAGCGCCTGAAAACGGCGCGCGCGGCCACGCTCGACGGCGTAGACATCGCGCTGTACGCCAACATCGAACTGCCGCAGGATATCGGGCAGGTCAGGGAAGCCGGCGCCGATGGCATTGGCCTGTTCCGCACCGAGTTCCTGTTCATGAACCGCGGCGACCTGCCCAGTGAGAACGAACAATACGAAGCCTATAAGGCGGTTGCCAAGGCGATGGACGGCAAGCCGGTCACGGTCCGCACGCTGGACCTCGGCGCGGACAAAAATACGCAGGCGCTGGCCGGTACCGCGCGGCAGGCGCCCAATCCGGTACTCGGCCTGCGGGCGATTCGTTACTGTCTGGCGGAACCGCAAATTTTCCTGACCCAGTTGCGCGCCATTCTGCGCGCCGCGCATTACGGCAATATCCGTATCCTGATACCGATGCTGGCCAATGCCGCCGAAATCGAGCAGACGCTGGCAATGATCGAGCAGGCCAAGGCCCAGTTGCGCGGAACCCGCCACAAGTTCAGCGAAAACGTCAAAGTCGGCGGCATGATCGAAATTCCGGCTGCCGCGCTGGCGCTCGGCCCCTTCGTCAAGCGTTTGCAGTTCCTGTCGCTCGGCACCAACGATTTGATTCAGTACACCCTGGCGATCGACCGCACCGACGGGGCTGTCGCGCATCTTTACGATCCGCTGCATCCGGCCGTGCTGCGCCTCATTGCGCAAACCATCGCCGCCAGCGCCCGCATGGAGGTGCCGGTTTCGGTCTGCGGTGAAATGGCCGGTGATCCGGCGCTGACGCGCCTGCTGATCGGCATGGGCCTCCGGCAACTTTCGATGCACCCCTCGCTGGTTCTGGAAGTCAAGCAACAGGTCGTCACGGCCGACGCCGCGCAACTCACCGCGAAAGTCGGGCGGCTCCTGCGGCTTGAAGAACCGGAGAAAATACGCGAGCAGGTCGAGCGATTGAATGATTGAGACGACATGAAAAACCAAAGCGTTGGTATTGTCACGGCAAAGCAGGCGCATTTCGCCGCGCCCCTGCCGTTGGCGGCGGGCAGCGAACTGCCGGAATTCGATCTGGTTTACGAAACCTACGGCGAACTCAACGCGGCGCGTAACAACGCCATCCTGATCTGCCACGCGCTGTCGGGTCATCATCACGTCGCCGGACATTACGCCGACAACCCGAAGAATATCGGCTGGTGGGACAACATCATCGGCCCGGGCAGAGCCATCGACACTGACCGCTTCTTCGTGGTCGGCGTCAACAACCTTGGCGGCTGCCACGGCTCGACCGGCCCAGCTTCAACCCATCCGGCAACCGGCAAGCCTTGGGGCGCGGATTTCCCCGTCGTCACCGTACCCGATTGGGTCAATGCCCAGGCGCGGCTGGCCGATCATTTGGGCATTGCTCAATGGGCGGCCACCATGGGCGGCAGTCTGGGCGGGATGCAGGCGATGCAATGGACGATGCAGTTCCCGGAGCGTGTGCGTCATGCGCTGGTCATCGCCGCCGCGCCCAACCTGACTGCCGAAAATATCGCCTTCAACGAAGTCGCCCGCCAGGCCATCCTGACCGATCCCGAATACAGGGCAGGACGGCGTCCGGTGACGGGGCTGCGGCTGGCGCGGATGCTGGGGCATATCACCTACCTGTCCGATGACCAGATGGCGGAAAAATTCGGCCGCAAGCGGCGGCCCGATTCCGGCCGCTACGGCTTCGGCGTCGAATTCGAAATCGAGTCCTACCTCAATTATCAGGGCGACAAATTCGCCGAATGGTTCGATGCCGACACCTATCTGCGCATGACCAAGGCGCTGGACTACTTCGATCCGGCGGCTGAGGCAGGCGGTAACTTGCGCAAGGCGCTGGCCCGCGCCAAGGCGAAATTCCTCGTGGTTTCGTTCTCGACCGACTGGCGCTTTTCGCCGGAACGCTCGCGCGAAATCGTCGACGCGCTGGTGCATAACGGTCAGGATGTCGCCTATGCCGAAATCAAGAGCGTGCACGGCCACGATTCCTTTTTGATGCAGGACGCGCACTATCACGCCATCGTCCGCGCCTATCTCGACGGAGTGCGAACATGACCGAAGCCGAACTTCGCCATGCGGCGCTGGGCCGCCCCGACTTTGATGTCATTGCCGGATGGGTGCAGCCGGGTGAGCGCGTGCTTGATCTCGGCTGCGGCGACGGCTCGCTGCTCAAGGGACTGATCGAAACGCGCGGCGTGCTGGGCTGGGGCGTCGAACTCGACGACGCCAAGGTACTGGCCGCCATCAAAAACGGCATCAATGTCATTCAGGGCGACCTTGAAGGCGGCCTCAAGGATTTTGAGAACGGCGCATTCCATCACGTTATCCTGTCCTTGACGCTGCAAGCGATGCGCCATACCGAGGACATCATCAAGGAAATGCTGCGCGTCGGCCGCGAGGCGGTGGTCAGCTTCCCCAATTTCGGCCACTGGCGGCACCGTCA
>JAISPO010000109.1 GCA_031274855.1 Zoogloeaceae bacterium
CTCGGCATTCCGGCCCAGTTGCCGGTGACGCCAAAGGGCGCGTTGCTGCTGGTTACGCCGCGGCTGGGCACGATTTCGCCCTGGTCGTCGAAGGCGACGGATATTGCCCGCAACTGCGGTTTCGGCAACATCAAACGCATTGAGCGCGGCATTGCCTATTACATTGAGGGCGGCGAAAAATCCACCGTGATTGCGCGCCTGCATGACCGCATGACGGAATCGGCGCTTGATGCCTTCGATGCCGCCGATGAGCTTTTCCATCATTACGCGCCGCAGCCGTTGATGACGGTCGACATTCTGGCGGGCGGGCGGGCGGCGCTGGCCATTGCCAATGGCGAACTCGGTTTGGCGCTGTCTGAAGACGAAATCGACTATCTGGTCGAAAACTTCGGCAAGCTCGGACGCAACCCGACCGATGTGGAACTGATGATGTTTGCGCAGGCGAACTCCGAACACTGCCGCCACAAGATTTTCAACGCGAGTTGGACAGTCGATGGCCTTGCTCAGCCGATGTCGCTGTTCGGCATGATTCGCGCTACGCACAAGGCGCATCCGGCGGGCACGGTGGTGGCCTATTCCGACAACGCTTCGGTGATCGAGGGCGCGCGGATCAAACGCTTCATGCCGGACGCGGGCGGCAAGTACGCCTATGTTGAGGACAGCACGCATATTCTCGCCAAGGTGGAAACGCACAATCACCCGACCGCGATTTCGCCTTTCGCGGGCGCGGCGACCGGCTCCGGCGGCGAGATCCGGGACGAGGGCGCGACGGGTCGCGGCTCCAAACCCAAGGCCGGTCTGTGCGGGTTTTCGGTTTCCGATCTCAACATTCCAAACCACGCGCAACCGTGGGAGACAGGTTACGGCAAGCCGGAGCGCATCGCCTCTGCGCTCGACATCATGATCGAAGGGCCGCTGGGCGCGGCGGCATTCAACAACGAATTTGGCCGGCCCAATCTCGCCGGTTACTTCCGCACGTTCGAGCAGGCATTCAACGGCGAAATGCGCGGCTATCACAAGCCGATCATGATCGCCGGCGGTATCGGCAACATTGCCGAGCGTCACTGTTTCAAAAACGCTTTCCCCGCCGGTACGCTGCTGATCCAGCTTGGCGGGCCGGGCATGTTGATCGGGCTGGGCGGCGGTGCGGCTTCGTCGATGGCGACCGGCGCGAATACCGCCGATTTGGATTTCGCTTCAGTGCAGCGCGGCAATCCCGAAATGCAGCGGCGCGCGCAGGAAGTCATCGACCGCTGTTGGCAGATGGGCGAGGACAATCCGGTGCTCGCCATCCATGATGTCGGCGCGGGCGGCATTTCCAACGCGATGCCGGAACTGGCCGATGGCGCCGGTCGCGGCGCGTGTTTTGAGCTTCGCAATGTGCCGACCGAAGAACCCGGCATGTCGCCGCGTGAAATCTGGTCGAACGAGGCGCAGGAACGCTACGTGCTGGCCGTCGCCCCTGACCGGCTGGCTGAATTCGAGGCGCTGTGCGAGCGCGAGCGTTGCCCCTTCGCCGTGCTGGGCGAAGCGACCACTGAACGCCAACTGGTGGTAAACGACAGTCATTTCCGCAACAAGGCGGTCGATATGCCAATGGAAGTGCTGCTCGGCAAACCGCCGCGCGTGCACCGCGACGCCGTGCGCAAAACGGTGAACATGCCCGCGCTCGATTTGAGCGCAATTACTCTCAAAGAGGCGGCATTCCGCGTCATGCGTCTGCCTGCGGTGGCGAGCAAAAATTTCCTGATTACCATTGGCGACCGCACAGTCGGCGGCATGACGGCGCGTGACCAGTTCGTCGGCCCCTGGCAGGTGCCGGTGGCCGATGTCGCCGTGACGACGATGGGTTTTGCGACAACGCTCGGCGAATGTTTCGCGATGGGCGAGCGCACGCCGGTCGCCTTGCTGAATGCGCCGGCTTCGGGCCGCATGGCCATCGGCGAGGCCATCACCAATATTGCCGCCGCCGATATCGGCGAGCTTGGCCAAGTCAAGCTCTCGGCCAACTGGATGGCCGCCGCCGGACACGGCAATGAAGATGCCGCGTTGTTCGATACCGTCAAGACGGTCGGTTTGGAGTTCTGCCCGCAACTGGGCATTTCCATTCCGGTCGGCAAGGATTCGCTGTCCATGCGCACGCGCTGGGAGGAAAGCGGCGAGGCCAAGCAGGTGACTGCGCCGCTGTCGCTGATCGTCACTGCCTTCGCGCCGGTTGCCGATGTGCGCAAGACCCTGACGCCGCAGTTGCGCCGCGAAGATGAATCGGGCGAGACAGAGTTGCTTTTGATCGACCTTGGCGCGGGCAAGAATCGCCTCGGCGGTTCTGCGCTGGCGCAGGTCTACAGTCAATCGGGCGATGTGCCGCCGGATGCCGATGCCGAAACACTCAAAGCCTTCTTCGGGCTTGTTCAACATCTCAACCGCGCCGGCATGATGCTCGCCTACCATGACCGCGCCGATGGCGGCCTGTTCGCTACCGTTTGCGAAATGAGTTTCGCCGCGCATCTCGGCGTCTCGCTCAACCTCGACGCGCTTTGCTTCGATCCGCTGATGAACGATGTGGATGGCATAGAGCGCCGCCCTGAAATTGCCGATGGCCGGATGCGCGACCGCATGATCGCGGCCCTGTTCAATGAAGAACTCGGCGCAGTGATGCAAATACGCCGCGCCGACCGCGCCGCCGTGCTGCAAGCCTGCCGCGATGCGGGTTTGGGCGCCTGCGCTCACATCATCGGCACGCTCAATAACAATGATGAAATTCGCGTTTGGCGCAACGCCAAGTTGGCTTTCGGCGCGAAGCGTGCTGATTTATTGAGCGCATGGAGCGAGGTGAGTCATCAAATCGCCCGACTGCGCGACGACGCCACTTGCGCCGACGAAGAATTTGCCGCGCTTGCCGATGCCGCCGACCCCGGCCTGTCGGCTGTGCTGACCTTCGATCCCGCCGCGCCCGCGCCATCATTTACCATCGGGGGCGTCAGGCCGCGCATCGCCATCCTGCGCGAGCAGGGCGTTAACGGCCAGGTCGAAATGGCGGCGGCTTTCGACCGCGCCGGTTTCGAGTGCGTCGATGTGCATATGTCGGACTTGCAGGCCAAGCGCGTCGCCATCGCCGATTTTTCCGGCTTCGTCGCCTGCGGCGGTTTTTCTTATGGCGACGTGTTGGGGGCGGGGCAGGGCTGGGCCAAATCCATCCTTTTCAATGCGCGTCTGCGTGAAGATTTCGCCGCCTTCTTCGCGCGGCCTGATACGTTTGCGTTGGGCGTCTGCAACGGCTGCCAGATGATGAGCCACCTTGCCGCCATCATTCCGGGCGCGGCAGATTGGCCCACTTTCCAGCGCAACCGTTCGGAGCAATTCGAGGCGCGTTTCGTCATGGTCGACATCCCCGATTCGCCATCCATTTTCATGCGCGGCATGGCTGGTTCCAAATTGCCCATCGTGGTATCGCATGGCGAAGGGCGGGCCGTGTTCGCGGGCAAGGCGCAGGCAAAAGTCGCGCTGCGTTACATCGACAACTACGGCAAAGTGGCAACAACTTACCCGTTCAACCCGAACGGCTCGCCGGATGGTATCGCTGGGGTCACAACGCCGGATGGCCGTTTCACGGTGATGATGCCGCACCCCGAGCGCATTTTCCGCACAGCGCAAATGTCATGGCACCCCGAAGGCTGGGGCGAGGACAGCCCCTGGCTCGCCATGTTCCGCAACGCGCGCAAGTGGCTTGAGTAAGTGAAATAAATCGTGGTTTCCGTCGCCCACGCGTTTTCCGATGCCGGTATCGACGCCGGGGCGCTTGCGCGGCTGGGCGCTGATTTGCCGCTTGACGTCCGGCCACAACTCGATGCCGCGCTCGATTTGGCGGCGGAACTCTATGCCGGCAAGATGCTCGGCACCGGTGAAGATGCGCTCCAGCACGCCGTCGGCATGGCCTTGCAGATGGTCGCGCTCAATTTGGATCTGGATGCGCGGCTTGCCGCGCTGCTGTTCATGGCGCACGATGCGCTGCCTGAGCCGCAAGAGACGCTGACCGAAAAATTCGGCGCGCCGGTGGCGGCGCTTGTAGACAACCTTTCCCGTTTGAAGCGTCTGCGGCCCTTGACCGAGGCCGCGGTTCAGAGCGGCAATGAAGCCAGAGCGCAAGCGGAAATTCTGCGCAAAATGCTGTTGGCGATGACTGACGACATTCGCGTAGTCATCTTGCGGCTGGCTTCGCGCGCGCAGACCCTGCACTGGCTGACCGACAAGGACACGCCGCTGCGGCAGAACATCGCCCGCGAGAGTCTGGAAATTTACGCGCCGCTCGCCAACCGGCTCGGCGTCTGGCAAATGAAGTGGGAAATCGAGGATTTATCTTTCCGCTTTCTCGAACCCGACACTTATAAACGCATCGCCAAACAGATCGACGAAAAGCGCGGCGAGCGCGAGAGCTTCATCGCCACGGCGGTGGCCAGCCTGAAGGCAGAAGCGGAAAAGACCGGCCTTGCCGCCGAGGTGTATGGCCGGCCCAAGCACATTTACAGCATCTGGAACAAGATGCACGCCAAGCATCTCGATTTCGAGCAGGTCTACGATGTGCGCGCGCTGCGCGTCATCGTGCCTGAGGTGCGTGACTGCTATACCGCGCTCGGCATTGTTCATGCGCTCTGGCAGCCGATCCACGGCGAGTTCGACGATTACATTTCGCATCCCAAGGGCAATTTTTACCGTTCCCTGCATACCGCTGTGATGGCTGAAGATGGCCGCGCGCTGGAAGTGCAGATTCGCACTGCCGAGATGCACCGTCATGCCGAGTTGGGCGTCGCCGCGCACTGGCGCTACAAAGAGGCGGGCGCGCCGGCCCGCGCCGAATCGGCCTATGACGAAAAAATCGCCCTGCTGCGCCAACTGATTTCATGGCGCGACGAAATCACCGATTCCACCGCCTGGGTTCAGCAATTCAAACGCGCCGCGCTCGACGACACGATCTATGTGCTGACGCCGCAAGGGCGGGTGATCGACTTGCCGCAGGGCGCGACGCCGGTCGACTTCGCCTATCGCCTGCATACCGATATCGGCCATCGCTGCCGTGGCGCGAAAATCGACGGCCATCTGGTGCCGCTCAACACGCCGCTTGCCAACGGCCAGCGGGTCGAAATCACCACGGTGAAAACCGGCGGCCCCTCGCGCGATTGGCTGGCCTCCGGCTACCTGCACTCGGCGCGCGCGCGGCAGAAGGTCAAGGCATGGTTCGCCGCCCAGCAGGAAGCGGAAATGCTGGCGCAGGGCCGCGCCTTCATCATCAAGGAACTGCAACGCGACGGCCAGACGCAAGCCAAGCTCGACGAACTGGCCCGCAAGCTCGGCCACAAAAATCCCGATCAAATGTTTCTCGCCGCCGCCCGTGGCGAAATCGGCCCGCGCGCCGTCGAAGCGGCGCTGCGCGGCACGCCGGAAACCGCCGCGCCCGAGCCGGAAATCCAGACCAAACAATCGCGGGCCGGAGAATCGCGCATTCTGGTGGTCGGCGTGGACAAACTGATGACGCAGTTGGGCCGCTGCTGCAAACCCGTACCGCCCGATGCCATCGCCGGTTTTGTCACCCGTGGCCGCGGCGTATCGGTGCATCGTCTCGACTGCGCCAACTTCCGCAACATGGCCGAAAAAAATTCCGAGCGGGTCATCGACGCCCAATGGGGCAGCCAACAGGCTGGCATCTACGCCGCTGACCTCAACGTCGAAGCCCACGACCGTCAGGGCCTGCTGCGCGACATCTCCGACCTGCTTTCCAAAGAAAAGCTCAACGTCACCGCCGTCAAAACCCGCACCAAAAACGGCCTCGCCCGCATGGCC
>JAISPO010000151.1 GCA_031274855.1 Zoogloeaceae bacterium
ACATTCAGATGACGGTCAAGCTGATCGCCCCGATTGCGATGGAAGAAGGCTTGCGCTTTGCCATCCGTGAAGGCGGCCGGACGGTCGGCGCGGGTGTCGTCGCAAAGATCATCGAGTAATACTTGCAATTCCGCGGAAAGCGCGCGATAATCGCGCGCTTTCCAATTTCAGGGCGCTTGCGATTGCGGGGGCCCATTGCTCTTTAAGGGTTTGTCATGCAGAACCAAAAGATTCGTATTCGCCTCAAGGCGTTTGACTACAAGTTGATCGACCAGTCCGCTCTTGAGATTGTCGAAGCCGCGAAGCGCACCGGCGCAGTCGTCCGTGGCCCCGTGCCTTTGCCCACGCGAATCGAACGCTTCAATATCCTGCGCTCGCCGCACGTCAACAAAGCCTCCCGCGACCAGTTTGAAATCCGCACCCATCTTCGTCTGATGGATATTGTCGATCCTACTGACAAGACCGTGGATGCGTTGATGAAGCTGGATTTGCCGGCCGGCGTCGATGTCGAGATCAAGTAAAACACTTGCCGGCGCTGTCTTGTGAAAGCGCTGACAGGAAAATGCAGTTAAAGCAGTACCCAAAGTAGCACCTTGGACATCCGGCCAATCGTAGCCGGGGTTAGGAGAAAAAATGAGTTTGGGCCTTGTAGGACGCAAGGTCGGCATGACCCGCATATTTGCCGAGGACGGTTCAACCGTTCCGGTCACTGTGCTCGATGTGTCGAACAATCGCGTCACTCAAATCAAAACGCCTGAAGCGGACGGTTATGCCGCCATTCAGGTTACGTTCGGCAAGCGCCGTCCGAGCCGTGTCGGCAAGCCGCTGGCAGGCCATCTGGCCAAGGCCGGTGTCGAAGCGGGCGAACTCCTCAGGGAGTTTCCGGTCGTGCAGGGCGAGCTTGGCAACTTCAAGCCGGGCGACGTGATTTCCGTCACGATTTTTCAAGCCGGCCAGAAGGTCGACATTTCCGGCACCACCATCGGCAAGGGTTTTGCCGGTTCGATCAAGCGTCACCATTTCGGATCGAACCGCGCTTCCCACGGCAACTCGGTTTCGCATAATTCGCCGGGCTCGATCGGCATGGCGCAGGATCCGGGGCGCGTGTTTCCGGGCAAGCGCATGGCCGGTCATCTGGGCGATGTTGCCAGCACGATGCAGAACCTTGAAGTCGTCCGCGTCGACGAAACCCGTCAGTTGCTTCTCGTGAAAGGCGCCGTACCCGGCGCCAGGGGCGGCGATGTGGTGGTTCGTCCGGCCGTGCGGACCAAGTAAGGGGCGATCGCGATGGAATTGAAATTAATTAACGATCAAGGACAACAGGCCGCCACGGTTTCCGCGTCGGATGCCCTGTTCTCCAGAGACTACAACGAGGCGCTGGTACATCAGGTCGTCGTTGCCTATCAGGCGAACGCCCGTTCCGGCAACCGCGCGCAGCTTACCCGCGCCGAAGTTCGTCACAGCACGAAAAAGCCTTTCCGTCAGAAAGGCACCGGCAATGCCCGCGCCGGCATGACCGCCTCGCCGCTGTGGCGTGGCGGCGGCCGTATTTTCCCGAACAAGCCGGACGAGAATTTCTCCCACAAGGTCAACCGCAAGATGTATCGCGCCGGTGTGGCGGCGATTCTCTCGCAACTGGCCCGCGAAGACCGTCTGGCTGTTGTCGAGAATTTCTCGGTGACTGCGCCCAAGACCAAGCTGGTGGCCCAGAAGCTCAAGGGGCTGGGGATTGCCGACTCGGTACTGATCATTACCGACAGCCTCGACGACAACCTGATGCTGGCCTCCCGCAATCTGCCGAATATTCTGGTGCTGGAGGTACAGCAGGCCGATCCGGTGTCTCTGGTGCGCTTCCCGAAAGTGCTGATGACCAAGGCCGCGGTCGCCAAGATGGAGGAGATGCTGGGATGAGCACGCCCAAGTTTAACGAGGAGCGCCTGCTACAGGTGCTGTTGGCTCCGCAGGTGTCCGAAAAGGCCACCTACCTTGCCGACAAGAACGAACAAGTCATCTTCATCGTCGCGCCGGATGCTACCAAGCCGGAAATCAAGGCGGCTGTCGAAATGCTGTTCAAAGTCGAGGTGAAGTCGGTGCAGGTCGCCAATATCAAGGGCAAGGCAAAACGCTTTGGCCGTACCATGGGCCGCCGCAGCGATGTCCGCAAAGCCTTCGTCTGTCTGAAAGCCGGACAGGAAATCAACTTCGTCGAAGGAGGGAAGGCGTAAATGGCACTCGTCAAAGTCAAGCCGACTTCTGCCGGACGTCGGGGTCTCGTCAAGGTCGTCAATCCGGGTCTGCACAAAGGGCGGCCCGTCGATGCCCTGATCGAGAAAAAGATCAGCACGGCCGGTCGCAACAATCATGGCCGCATCACCACCCGCCACAGAGGCGGCGGTCACAAGCAGCATTACCGGATCATCGACTTCAAGCGCAACAAGGATGGCATTGTCGCCAAAGTTGAGCGCATCGAGTACGACCCGAATCGCTCCGCCAATATCGCTCTGCTGCTTTATGCGGATGGCGAGCGTCGCTACATCATCGCCACCAAAGGCATGATCGTCGGTCAGGAAGTCCTGTCCGGTTCCGAAGCGCCGATCAAGAGCGGTAACGCGCTGCCGGTGCGGAACATTCCGGTGGGTACGACCATTCACTGCATCGAACTGCAACCCGGTAAAGGCGCGCAACTGGCGCGTTCTGCCGGTACCTCGGTTCAGTTGCTGGCCCGCGAAGGCTCTTACGCGCAAGTCCGTTTGCGCTCCGGTGAAATCCGCCGCATTCATGTCGAATGCCGCGCGACCATCGGTGAAGTGGGCAATGAGGAAAACAACCTGCGCAAGATCGGCAAGGCCGGCGCGCAGCGTTGGCGCGGCATTCGTCCGACGGTGCGCGGCGTTGCCATGAACCCGATCGACCACCCGCACGGCGGCGGCGAAGGCCGTACCGGCGAGGGCCGTGTGCCGGTCAGCCCGTGGGGTCAGCCGGCCAAGGGATATCGCACCCGCAACAACAAGCGCACCGACGTGATGATCGTCCAGCGCAGGCCGAAAGGTAAGAGGTAAGCTATGGCACGTTCAATCAAGAAAGGCCCGTTTGTCGACGATCATCTGGTCAAGAAGGTCGATACCGCGCGTGCCGCCAATGACAAGCGCCCGATCAAGACCTGGTCGCGGCGTTCCACTGTTCTGCCGGATTTCGTCGGCTTGACCATCGCCGTGCATAACGGCAAGCAGCATGTTCCCGTCTATGTGTCGGAGAACATGGTCGGCCACAAGCTCGGCGAGTTTGCTCACACCCGCACCTTCAAAGGCCATACGGCCGGCAAGAAGGCGGCGGTGGCGAAGAAGTAATCAGGAGTGATGATGGAAACCAACGCTATCCTCCGCGGCGTCCGTCTGTCCGCCCAGAAAGGCCGCCTCGTTGCGGATCTGGTGCGCGGCAAGCCGGTCGAGCAGGCGCTCAACATTCTCGCCTTCTCCCCGCAAAAAGGGGCCGTAATCATCAAGAAGGTTCTGGAATCCGCGATTGCGAACGCCGAGCACAATGACGGCGCCGACATCGACGTCTTGAAGGTCAAGACCGTTTATGTCGAAAAAGGCATGGTGCTCAAGCGATTCACCGCGCGCGCCAAAGGGCGCGGCAACAGAATCACCAAGCCTACCTGCCATATCTACGTGACCGTCGGAGACTAAGGAGAACTCATGGGACAGAAGATTCACCCAACCGGTTTCAGGCTCTCGGTCACGCGCGACTGGGCATCCCGCTGGTACGCCAGCACCAAGACCTTTCCGCAAATGCTGAAAGAGGATATCGAGGTCCGCGATTACCTGAAGAAGAAGCTGGCACATGCTTCAGTTGGCCGCGTCGTCATCGAGCGTCCGGCGAAGAACGCCCGCGTGACTGTCTACAGCGCGCGGCCCGGCGTCGTCATCGGCAAGAAGGGCGAGGATATCGAACATCTGAAGACTGACCTGCAACGCCGCATGGGCGTGCCGGTGCATGTCAACATCGAGGAAATCCGCAAGCCGGAAACCGATGCGCAACTGATTGCCGATTCCATCGCCCAGCAGCTTGAAAAGCGCATCATGTTCCGCCGCGCCATGAAGCGCGCCATGCAGAACGCCATGCGCCTTGGCGCTCAGGGCATCAAGATCATGAGTTCCGGCCGCTTGAACGGCGCTGAAATTGCCCGTACCGAGTGGTACCGCGAAGGGCGCGTGCCGCTCCATACCCTGCGTGCCGATATCAATTACGGCACCTCGGAAGCGAAAACGACCTACGGTATCATCGGCATCAAGGTCTGGGTATTCAAGGGCGAGGCGCTGGCCAAGAACGAACAGCCCGCTGCCGTTCCCGAGACGCCGGCCGAGGAGCAACCCATCCGCCGTCCGCGCAAGACCGTCCAGCGCAAGGAAGAAGGCGCACCGGCCAGAACCGGCGCTCCCGCCAACCGGCGCCCCCCCAGGGCCGCTGCTGCTGCGGGCGCCGATGCCAAGCCGGCGCCGGCCAGTGATCCTGCCAAGGCCCCTGCCAAGCGCGTGCGCAAGGCAGTTGCCAAGCCGGAAGCTAAGGAGTAATCATGCTGCAACCAGCACGCAGAAAATATCGCAAAGAACAAAAAGGCCGTAACACCGGCGTCGCCACGCGCGGCGCGAAGGTGAGCTTCGGCGAATACGGCCTCAAGGCAATCGGACGCGGCCGCCTGACGGCCCGCCAGATTGAGGCTGCCCGTCGCGCCATGACGCGTCATATCAAGCGCGGCGGCCGCATCTGGATCCGCATTTTCCCGGACAAGCCGATTTCCAGAAAGCCTGCCGAGGTCCGCATGGGTAACGGCAAGGGCGCGCCTGAATACTGGGTTGCCGAAATCCAGCCGGGCAAAGTGCTTTATGAAATGGACGGCGTCGACGAAGCGTTGGCGCGTGAGGCGTTCCGGTTGGCCGCTGCCAAGCTGCCGCTTGAAACGACTTTCGTTGTCCGTCACTTGGGGTAAGACATGAAGGCGAGTGAACTCAGACAAAAAAACGATTCCGAACTGGCCAAGGAGCTGCTGGATTTGCGCAAGGCCCAGTTTTCCTTGCGTATGCAGGTGGCTACTCAGCAGTTGAGCAGCACTGCCCAGCTCGGCAAGGTGCGCAAGGATATCGCGCGCGTCAAAACCATTCAGCGTGAGAAGGCGGCCAAGCAATGACCCAAGCCACTGAACAAAAAACCCGCCGCACCCTGCAAGGGCGCGTCGTCAGCGACAAAATGGCCAAGACCGTGACGGTGCTGGTCGAGCGTCGCGTCAAGCATCCGGTCATCGGCAAGGTGATGATCCGCTCGCGCAAGTACCACGCTCATATCGAGGGTTTGCAGGCGGCCACTGGCGATCTGGTTCAGATCGAGGAGTGCGCGCCGATTTCCCGTACCAAGGCATGGCGCGTCACGCAGGTGGTCGAGAAGTCCAGCGCCATTTGACGTGAAATAGTTGTTGACGGGCAGGAAATGAAGTCGTAGAATCCTGCCTCTTTGCCAAAGGCGACAAAGCTAAATTAAGTCAGCTTTTGGCGTTTACCGACCCGAACGGGTTCCAAGACTGACTGCCTCGCTTCTGGCGAGGGGGATTAAGTTGGAGATATGTAATGATCCAGATGCAGTCAATGCTCGATGTCGCCGACAACACCGGCGCGCGCGCAGTTATGTGTATCAAGGTGTTGGGCGGCTCCAAGCGCCGCTATGCCGGTATTGGCGATGTCATCAAGGTCAGCATCAAGGATGCTGCGCCCCGTGGCCGCGTCAAAAAGGGCGAGATCTATAACGCCGTGGTTGTGCGTACCGCCAAGGGCGTGCGCCGTCCTGACGGCTCCCTGGTCAAGTTCGACGAGAATGCCGCGGTGCTGCTCAACAACAAGCTGGAGCCGATCGGCACTCGTATCTTCGGGCCGGTGACGCGCGAGTTGCGTACCGAGCGGTTCATGAAAATCGTCTCGCTGGCGCCTGAGGTTCTGTAAGGGGTTCGTTCACATGAGCAAGATTCGCAAAGGCGATGACGTCGTCGTCATCGCAGGCAAAGACAAGGGCAAGCGCGGCACCGTGCTCAGCCGTTTCGACATCGACCATCTCGTTGTCGAAGGCGTGAATCGTGTCAAGAAGCACGAGAAGCCCAACCCCATGAAGGGGCAGGCCGGTGGCATCATCGAAAAGGAGATGCCGATTCAGATTTCCAATGTGGCGCTGTTCAACCCCGCCACCCAGAAGGCAGACCGCGTCGGCTTCAAGATGCTTGACGACGGGCGCAAGGTACGGGTGTTCAAGTCGAACGGCGAAGTCGTGGATGCGTAAGGACTGATGATGGCTCGCTTGCAGAGTTACTATAAAGAGACCGTGGTTGCGCAGTTGCGGGAAAAGTTCGGCTACAAGTCGATCATGGAAGTCCCGCGCATCACCAAGGTCACCCTCAACATGGGCGTTGGCGAAGCGGTTGCCGACAAGAAGATTCTTGAAAACGCCGTCGGCGACATGACCAAGATCGGCGGCCAGAAGCCCGTGATTACCAAGGCCCGCAAGGCCATTGCCGGCTTCAAGATTCGGGAAGGTTATCCGATCGGCTGCATGGTGACCTTGCGCGGCGTGCGCATGTACGAGTTTCTCGATCGCCTGGTGACCATCGCCATGCCGCGTATCCGCGACTTCCGCGGTATCGGCGGCAAGGGCTTCGACGGTCGCGGCAACTACAACATCGGGGTCAAGGAGCAGATCATTTTCCCCGAAATCGAGTACGACAAAATCGATGCGCTGCGTGGCATGAACATCAGTATTACCACGACGGCCAAGACCGATGCGGAAGCCAAGGCTCTGCTGGCTGCTTTCAAATTCCCGTTTAAGAACTGAGGGAACCATGGCGAAACTTGCACTGAAGAATCGTGAGGAGAAGCGCGCCAAAACCGTGGCCAAATATGCCGCGAAGCGCGCCGAACTGATCGCCATTATCAACAATGCCTCGCTGTCGGATGACGAGCGCATGGCGGCGCGGCTGAAGTTGCAGCAATTGCCGCGCAATGCCTCGCCTTCGCGGCAGCGCAGCCGTTGCGCGCTGACCGGTCGTCCGCGTGGCGTGTTCCGTAAATTCGGCTTGTGCCGCAACAAACTGCGCGAAATTGCCATGCGCGGCGAGGTGCCGGGCATGACCAAATCGAGCTGGTAAGGAGATCGACGAATGAGTATGACCGATCCCATTGCCGACATGCTGACGCGCATTCGTAATGCGCAAATGGCCGAGAAAGTGGCCGTCAGCATGCCGTCGTCGAAACTGAAAGTCGCCATCGCCGGCGTCCTCAAGGATGAAGGCTACATAGACGATTTTGCAGTTCGGGAGAACAGCGGCAAGAACGAGCTTGACATTGCCCTCAAGTATTACGCCGGCCGGCCGGTGATCGAGCGCATCGAGCGGGTATCGAAACCCGGTCTGCGCGTCTATCGCGGCAAGGATCATCTGCCAAAGGTGATGAATGGCCTGGGTATTGCCATTGTGTCGACGCCCCGCGGCGTCATGACCGATCGCGGCGCGCGCGCAGCCAATACCGGCGGCGAAGTGCTCTGCATCGTGGCGTAAGGGGAAGCAAGATGTCTCGTATCGCCAAATATCCGGTTGAAGTTCCGAAGGGGGTCGAAGTCACCCTCGGCGGTTCGGAAATCAGCGTCAAAGGCCCGTTGGGCACGCTCAAGCAAGGCATGTTGCCTTCGATCAGCATCGAGAAGGACGGCGACAAGCTGCAAGTGCGGGCAGGCGAAGGCGAAAACGCCGGTGCCATGTCCGGCACCATGCGGGCGCTGCTGGCCAACATGGTCAATGGCGTCACCAAGGGCTTCGAGAAGAAGCTGACGCTGGTTGGCGTGGGCTACAAGGCTCAGGCGCAGGGCACCAAGCTGAACCTCAATCTCGGCTTTTCGCATCCCATCGTGTATGAGATGCCGAACGGCATCAAAGTCGAAACCCCGACTCAGACCGAAATTCTGATCAAGGGCATCGACAAGCAACTGGTCGGTCAGGTGGCCGCTGAAGTTCGCGCTTATCGTTCCCCCGAGCCTTACAAGGGCAAGGGCGTTCGTTATGCGAACGAAGTGGTCGTCATCAAGGAAACCAAGAAGAAGTAAGGGCGCGTAAATCATGGACAAGAAGCAAGCTCGTTTGCGCAGGGCGCGTAAATCCCGCGCCAAGATTGCGGAGCTGAAGGTGGTGCGCTTGGCAGTGCATCGCACCAACTGCCACATCTACGCACAGATTTTCTCCGGCTGCGGCACGCAGGTGCTGGCGTCGGCTTCGACGGCCGAGGCCGAACTGCGCAAGCAGGCCGCCAACGGCGGCAATGTCGAAGCGGCGAAAACCGTCGGCAAGCTGATTGCCGAACGCGCCAGGGCGAAGGGTATCGAAACTGTTGCCTTCGACCGTTCTGGATTCAAGTATCACGGCCGCGTCAAGGCGCTGGCCGAGGCGGCCCGCGAAGGCGGCCTCAAGTTCTGAGCGGCGAGAGAGCGAGACGAACATGACAAAACCGCAAGGCAAGAAACAACAGCAACAGGCCAACGAGGAGCGCGACGACGGTTTGCGCGAGAAGATGGTCTCCGTCAACCGCGTCACCAAGGTGGTGAAGGGTGGCCGTATTCTCGGCTTCGCCGCGCTGACCGTGGTTGGCGATGGCGATGGCACCATCGGCATGGGCAAGGGCAAGTCCCGCGAAGTGCCGGTTGCCGTGCAGAAGGCGATGGAAGAAGCCCGCCGCAAAATGACCAAGGTCAAGCTCAACAAGGGCACGCTGCATCATTCCGTCACCGGCAAGCATGGCGCGACGACCGTTCTGATGTCGCCGGCCCCCGGCGGCACCGGCGTGATTGCCGGCGGCCCGATGCGCGCGGTGTTCGAGGTGATGGGCGTGACCGATATCGTCGCCAAGTGCATCGGCTCGACCAACCCCTACAACGTCGTGCGTGCCACCCTGAATGGTCTTCAGGCCATGAACACGCCGTCGGAAATTGCTGCCAAGCGCGGCAAGAGCGTTCAGGAAATTCTGGAGTAAGCGATGGCAGCGAAAAAAATCAAGGTGACGCTCGTTAAAAGCGTCATCGGCACCAAGCAGGACCACCGCGCCACCGTGCGCGGCTTGGGCTTGCGCAAGCTGAACAGCAGCGCCGAACTGGTCGATACGCCAGAGGTGCGCGGCATGATTCAGAAGGTCGCCTATCTTGTCAAGGTCGAGGGCTGAAGCAATGGAACTCAATAATCTGAAACCCGGCGCCGGCGCCAAACATGCGCGCAAGCGCGTTGGCCGCGGCATCGGCAGCGGCTTGGGCAAGACTGCCGGCCGTGGCCACAAAGGCCAGAAATCCCGCGCGGGCGGCTTCCACAAAGTCGGTTTTGAAGGCGGTCAGATGCCGCTGCAACGCCGTCTGCCCAAGCGCGGTTTCGTTTCGCTGACGGCGGCCCGCAATGTCGAAGTTCGCCTGTCCGATCTGGAAAAAATGCCGGTTGATGAGGTTGATCTCCTGACGCTCAAGCAAGCGGGCGTGGTGCCGGTAGATGCCCTGTCGGCCAAGGTTATCCTGTCCGGCAAGCTGACCCGCAAAGTCAACCTGAAGGGCGTTGGCGCGACCAAAGGCGCGAAGGCGGCGATTGAAGCCGCCGGCGGCTCGGTCGCGGAAATCGCCGCAGCCTGATTACACTGGAATTGAGAGAGCGCAGCTTTGGTTACCCCCGCAGCTAAAACCCTAGGCAAGACCGGCAAGTTCGGCGACCTCTGGCGCCGGCTCGGATTCCTGCTGGGCGCGCTACTCGTTTTCCGCATCGGCGCTCACATCCCCGTGCCCGGAATTGATCCGGCGCGTCTGGCCGAAATATTCCAGGGTCAGCAGGGCGGAATTCTGGGCATCATGAACCTGTTTTCCGGCGGCGCGCTTTCCCGTTTCACGATGTTCGCGCTGGGCATCATGCCCTATATTTCCGCGTCCATCATCATGCAGTTGATGGCGGTTGCCGTGCCTGCTCTTGAACAGCTCAAGAAGGAAGGCGAGGCTGGCCGGCGCAAGATCACGCAATACACCCGCTATGGCACGGTGTTTCTGGCCCTGATTCAGGGGATCGGCATGGTCATTGCCTTCGAGTCGCAGGGCGCGGCGATTGACCCCGGCATGATGTTCCGCTTTACGGCGGTGATGACGCTGGTTACGGGTACCCTGTTCCTGATGTGGCTGGGCGAGCAGATTACCGAACGCGGTCTGGGCAACGGCATTTCGATCATCATTTTCGCCGGTATTGCCGCCGGTCTGCCCAATGCCATCGGCGGCCTGTTTGAACTGACGCGCACCGGCGCCATGCATCCGGTGACGGCGCTGTTCATTTGCGCGCTGGTTGTTCTGGTGACGGCCTTCGTCGTCTTTGTCGAACGCGGCCAGCGCAGGATTCCGGTCAACTATGCCAAGCGGCAAGTTGGTAACAAGATTTATGGCGGACAGAGTTCACACCTGCCGCTCAAGCTCAACATGGCCGGCGTTATCCCGCCGATCTTTGCCTCGTCGATCATCCTGTTTCCGGCAACGGCAGCGGGCTGGTTTGGCGCTTCGGAAGGCATGACCTGGCTCAAGGACATCGCGGCGACGCTCTCGCCGGGCCAGCCGATTTACGTCATGCTTTACGCAACGGCCATCATGTTCTTCTGCTTCTTCTATACCGCCCTCATGTTCAATTCCAAAGAGACGGCGGATAACCTGAAGAAGAGCGGCGCTTTCGTTCCGGGTATCCGTCCGGGCGAGCAAACCAGCCGCTACATCGACAAGATTCTGGTACGCCTGACGCTGGTTGGCGCGATTTATGTCACGCTGGTCTGTCTGCTGCCCGAATTTCTGGTACTGAAGTGGAACGTGCCGTTCTACTTTGGCGGCACATCGCTGTTGATTATTGTGGTTGTCACCATGGACTTCATGTCCCAGGTTCAGGCTTATGTTATGTCGCACCAGTATGAAAGCCTTTTGAAGAAGGCGAATTTCAAGGGTGCGGGGCTGCCGTTCCGCTGACCTATGGCAAAGGAAGACGTCATTGAAATGCAGGGGGAGGTCGAAGAAAACCTGCCCAACGCAACTTTCAGGGTCAAGCTGGAAAACGGTCATGTTGTGCTGGGACACATTTCCGGCAAGATGCGAATGCACTACATCCGCATCCTGCCGGGCGACAAGGTAACAGTGCAATTGACGCCCTACGATTTGACAAAAGGCCGGATTGTGTTCCGGGCGAAGTAAGCAGTAGAGAAGGTTTTGGAGAAAAACATGAAAGTCACCGCTTCGGTAAAACGTATGTGCCGCAAGTGCAAGGTCATCCGCCGCAAGGGCGTCGTGCGCATCATCTGCGCTGATCCCCGCCACAAGCAGCGTCAGGGTTGATCGAACGCAACGGTATGAATATAATTGTCAGTTTCCCGTTAACTGATGCTTTTTTGGTTTCAGCGCTAGATAGGTAAGCACATGGCCCGTATCGCAGGCGTCAATATTCCGAACCACCAGCACACCGAGATCGCCTTGACCGCGATTTACGGTATTGGCCGCACTCGCGCGCAAAAAATTTGCGACGCTGCGGGGATCAATCGTTCGGCAAAAATCAAGGACCTCACCGATGCGGAGATGGATCGTCTGCGCGAACAGGTGGGTAAATTCTCCGTTGAGGGCGACCTCCGGCGCGAAGTGACCATGAGCATCAAGCGCCTGATGGACCTCGGCTGCTACCGTGGCGTGCGCCATCGTCGCGGCCTGCCCGTGCGCGGCCAGCGCACCCGTACCAATGCCCGTACCCGCAAGGGTCCGCGCAAGGCGATTGCCGCCGCCAAGAAATAACAGGAATCCGACATGGCCAAGACTCAGACCAAGGTTCGCAAGAAGGTCAAAAAGAATGTTGCCGAAGGCATCGCCCATGTGCATGCCTCGTTCAACAACACCATCATCACCATTACCGACCGTCAGGGCAATGCCTTGTCGTGGGCCACTTCCGGCGGCGCCGGTTTCAAGGGCTCGCGCAAGTCCACCCCCTTTGCCGCGCAGGTGGCTGCCGAAGCTGCCGGCAAGGCCGCTCAGGAATGCGGCGTCAAGAATGTGGAAGTTCGCATCAAGGGCCCCGGCCCGGGACGCGAATCCACCGTTCGCGCGCTCAATGCCCTGGGCATAAAGATTTCCAGCATCACCGACATTACGCCGGTGCCCCACAATGGCTGCCGGCCGCCGAAGCGCCGCCGCATCTAAGTTCATAAGGAGTCCAGACAGTGGCCCGCAATCTCGACGCCAAATGCCGCCAATGCCGCCGCGAGGGAGACAAGCTCTTCCTCAAGGCTGAAAAGTGCTTTACCGATAAATGCTCCATCGAGCGCCGCTCGTATGCCCCCGGTCAGCATGGCCAGAAATCAGGTCAGCGCCTGTCCGGTTACGGCCAGCAACTGCGTGAAAAGCAGAAGCTGCGCCGTATTTACGGCGTCCTTGAGCGCCAGTTCCGCAAGACTTTTGCCGAAGCCGAGCGCAAGAAGGGCCGTACCGGCGAAAACCTGCTGCAACTGCTCGAAGCGCGTCTCGATTCAATTGCCTATCGCATGGGCTTCGGCGGATCGCGCGCCGAAGCGCGCCAACTGGTGCGGCACAACGGCGTTCTGGTCAATGGCAAGCGGGTTAACATCCCCTCTTACAGCCTGCGCCCGGGTGACGTAATCCAGTTGACCGAAACTGCTCGCGTGCAACTGCGCACAAAAGCCGCGCTTGAAGCGGCCGATTCGCGCGGTTTCCCGGAGTGGCTGGAAGTAAATGCCAAGGAAGGCCGTGGCGTGTTCAAGGCGTTTCCGGTTCGTCAAGAACTGCCGGCATCGCTGAATGAAGGTTTGGTAGTCGAACTGTATTCGCGCTAACCCCGTAATCCAGCGCCCGCGGAGAATTCTTCGGGCGCGATTGTCTGTAAAGGAATGCAGATGCAAAGCAACGCGCTTCTGAAACCGCGGATCATTGATGTTCAAACGCTTTCGCCGGTTCACGCACGAGTCGTGATGGAACCCTTTGAGCGTGGCTACGGCCATACGCTCGGCAACGCCCTGCGCCGCATCCTGTTGTCCTCGATGCCCGGCGCCGCCCCGACCGAAGTGTCGATCGAGGGGGTGTTGCACGAATACTCGACGCTCGACGGCGTGCGGGAAGATGTTGTGGACATCCTCCTCAACATGAAAGGCGTCGTGCTGAAGATGTACAACCGCAGCGAAGCCATTTTGCGCCTCGCCAAGGCAGGCGAGGGCATTGTCACCGCGCGCGACATCGAAACCACGCATGATGTTGAAATCATCAATCCCGATCACGTCATTGCCCACATCGCCCCCGGCGGCAAGCTCGACATGCAGATTCGCGTCGAAACCGGCCGCGGCTATGTGCCGGCCAGCGTGCGTCCCGTCGTAAGGGAAAATGTCGGCATCGGCCGCATTCTGATGGACGCCTCTTTCAGTCCGGTTCGCCGCGTCAGCTATCAAGTCGAATCGGCCCGCGTCGAACAGCGCACCGACCTCGACAAACTGGTGATCGACATCGAAACGAACGGCGCGGTCGACCCCGAAGAGTCGATTCGCTACGCGGCCCGCATCCTGATGGAGCAGCTTTCGGTATTCGCCGATCTTGAAGGCACGCCGGTTGCTGTCGAAGCGCCGAAAATAGTGGCCGTCGACCCCATTCTGCTGCGTCCGGTGGATGATCTGGAATTGACCGTTCGTTCGGCCAACTGCCTGAAAGCCGAAAACATCTACTACATTGGCGACCTGATCCAGCGCACCGAAACCGAGTTGCTCAAGACCCCGAATCTGGGACGCAAGTCCCTCAACGAAATCAAGGAAGTCCTCGCCACGCGCGGCCTGACCTTGGGCATGAAACTCGAAAACTGGCCTCCTGTCGGTCTCGACACGATGGGCTAAGCTCCCACATAAAACACTCCTATAACGATTAACCGGCCACCTGCCGAGCTTCCAGCGGTGGCCGAACAACACAAGGAAAATCACCATGCGTCACGGTAACGGTTACAGAAAACTCAATCGCACTTCCTCGCACCGCGCAGCCATGTTCCGTAACATGGCCGTCTCGCTGCTGCGTCACGAAGCCATCAAAACCACACTGCCCAAGGCCAAAGAGTTGCGCCGCGTCGTCGAGCCGCTCATCAACCTCGGCAAGACCCCCAGCCTCGCCAATCGCCGTCTGGCCTTCGACCGCCTGCGCGACCGTGAAATCGTCGGCAAAATCTTCGAAGAATTCGGCCCCCGCTACGCCCAGCGCAATGGCGGCTACCTTCGCATTCTGAAGATGGGCTTCCGCATCGGCGACAACGCCCCGATGGCCTTTGTCGAACTCATGGATCGCCCTGAGCCCACCGACGCCAGCGAAGCGCCTACCGCTGAATAAGCGTTAAGCCTGACAAAACAAAAAGCCGGCCCGCGCCGGCTTTTTGTTTGGGCGCTGCACGCTTTAGAATTCCCTCAAGCGGCCCGTGGCGTATTTATGAAGAACGCTGGCAATCAGCGTCTGGTACGGCATCCCTTCTTCAAGCGCCCTGACCTGAATGTCGCCAAGGTCGCCCGACGACAGGCGGATATTCACGCGCCGGTCTTTAATCGCTGTCGCCCGTGCCGCCGCCTTGAATTTTGCAAGCTCAGCCTTCGTCGCAACGGACTTCAGCTTGCCCTTCTCATAGGCAGTTAGCACTTCCAATTCGTATTCATCAATTCCCGGCATCGGTCTCACCCTGATTCAGATAATCTCTCGCTGCCTTCCGGCTCGGAATCACCGTTTTCAGAAAGAAATAATCGGTCTCCTCCACGAACGGCACCAAATAAACGTAGTTATCGCAAGCCACGACGAGCACGCGCTGCTTTGGATATTTCGACGGGTTCGGGTGCGCCAGAACATCCAGCAGCCCGCCCGCCTCAATCGCAACCACAATGCTCTC